>JAAYYM010000361.1 GCA_012515365.1 Clostridia bacterium | reverse complement strand
CACATGTCACTTTTCCTGCCATATCTGCCAAAGTACCTGTTACAGCACCACATCCGGCACCTATCTCAAGTACATGATCTGTCTTTTTGATTGGAAGCCACCTGACAATATTACCTCTTGTGGAAGATAAATGATAAAGCATAGACCATGAGCGCGTGTTTAAAATCACATGATCATAGTCCGATTCTTCGTACTGTGAAACCACATCAAGAAGTGCATCCTCACTGGCACCTTCACTATAAAAATCCACGCCCGGATAACGGCTGTAATCTAATATTACCTTTCCGACCTGTTCTTTCATTCTGATACCCTTTCTATTTCAATAACGGAATTCATATCATAGTATCCGACCGAATTCTTAGAGGAAATAACAGTTAAATTAAATACATCATATAATCTATGATATACAGTAAAATTGCCATCACGATATCCGACACATCCAAGAGAGATCAAATATTCCCCTCCCTGCAGATCCATGTTCTGCGTGAAAGTTGCAACCATGACTGTTCCTGCTTCCGGTGTACCTGTAGTGATTTTTTCAAACATCGTATTAGTTCCGGTAATCTCAGTTCCCTGCATGTTTTTAAACGATACAGCAAAGATAGGATCCTGAATTTGTTCAAAAAACCGAACCTTTACTCTTACAGAAAACTCCTCACCCTTTATGATACTGTTGGTAATCGTTCCATCTGCATCTAATGCACAATAATCTTCAAATTCTGCCAATCCGCTTCCGTATTCGTCAAGCTTCGGATTCAGTGTCATCTGATCCTTCCATTTTCCTTTTTGAGAAAGCTGATTGCTTTTATTTGTATCATTGTTCTGTGAAAGCTGGCCAACCAGCACTTTTTTGTATAAATCTATGATTTCTTTGGGGTTTCCTTCTGCGATCTTTTCACCCTTTTCCAGTAATACAACACGATCACAGTATTTGCTGATACTGCTCAGATCATGACTGACAAACAAAATAGTTTTACCCTGTTTTTTGAACTCTTCAAATTTTCTATAACATTTATTCTGGAAAAACACGTCACCTACGGATAGTGCCTCATCAACAATCAGTATTTCCGGATCAATATTAATTGCAACTGCAAATGCAAGTCGTACAAACATACCGCTTGAATATGTTTTCACTTTCTGATATACAAACTCGCCGATATCTGCAAAATCCAAAATATCCTGAAGTTTTTCTTCGATTTCTTCTTCTGTAAAACCAATCATCGTACCATTGAGATAAATGTTTTCAATGCCGGTAAATTCCATATTAAATCCTGCACCTAGCTCCAACAATGCTGAGATACGTCCATTGATATTAATATTCCCACTGGTAGCATTCAATACTCCTGTGATGATCTTAAGGATCGTAGATTTACCGGATCCATTGGTGCCAATGATGCCCACAGTTTCTCCTGTGCGGATCGCCAGATTTACGTCCTTCAGTGCAAAATGCTCTTTGATGTTGGCCTTTTTTCCAAAACCAAGCGCATCCTTTAGACGATCACGATTTCGATCATACAGTTTATATACTTTATTCAAATGTTCTATTTGAATTGCTATTGTTTCATCCATTGTCTGCTCCTATCACTGTACAAGTTATAAAACATCTGCAAAATGAATTTTCAGTCGCTTGAACACAAGTGCTCCAACTGCGAATATGCATAATGTCAAGATCCAGAAATATGCCGTTGAGTAGAAATTTTCCCAAAACCATACCTTATCAATTAAGGACATTCTGTACCCTTCTACAATATAATTCATCGGATTCAGCTTAAAGAAAATCCGCCACTTTTCATCTAACGTATTCAGATTCCACAGAATCGGAGTCGCCCAGATACCTACCTGTAAACAAATAGAAATAATTTGTCCCAGATCTCTGAAAAAGACAACAATCGAACATGTAATATAACTTAGGCCCAATACAAATACAAACATACAGAGAGAATAATAGAATACCTGTAAGGTGTAAAGATCCGGATAAAAACCATAGCAGGTAAAGAGAATCAGGGAAAACAGTACAAAAAAGATATGAACAAATAAAGCTGAAATAATCTTGATAATCGGAAGGATACTGATCTTAAATACAACCTTCTTAACAAGATAATTATACTCTAACAATGCACCTGTTCCATTCGATATAGACTCTGAAAAGAAAAACCATGGTACGATTCCGGCGATCAGCCACAAAATATAAGGCACAGTAATATCACCCTTAACAGCCACTGCACGGCTTGGCAATGCCACTGCAAAAACAAACCAGTACATGACTACGGTCACGACCGGCTGTACAAATGCCCAAACGATTCCCAGATAGGATCCTGCATATCTAGTCTTAAAATCATTTTTAGACAGCTTCCATATCAATTTTCTGTTCTGAAACAATTCCTGCGGCAAAACAACAATTTTTTCATATAGTACCAAAAACAAAATATAGATGCCATTTAAAATGATACAGGCTATAATTTTTTTTACAATTTCTTCACTTTGCACAGCGAGTGGATTATGATGCAAAATAATATATAGATTCAAAACAACGACTAACGCTGATACAATTGATATTATTTTTGTTTTTTTAGACATAAAATCTCCTTAGGGGACTACTTCTCCATATTCAGAAAAGTGCCCCCTCGTTTATCATTTATTTAACTCGCTCAGTTTACCCCATTTGGTATCTTTATCAGAAAAAATCAACTTCATATTTTCTTCAACCGGCCAGTCGATTCCGATTTCCTCATCGTTCCATCTGATACCACCTTCATCATTTGGATGATAGAAATCCGTACACTTATATACAAATTCAGCATAGTCAGAAAGTACAAGGAATCCATGAGCAAAACCCTTTGGTATGAGGAACATTTTTTTGTTTTCCTCTGTAAGTGTAACACCAAACCATTTTCCATAAGTTTCGGAACCGGCACGCATATCAACCGCTACGTCGAATACAGCTCCCTTAATGACTCTTACAAGCTTATCCTGTGGAAAATTCTTTTGAAAATGCAGCCCCCTCAAAACACCTTTCTTGGAAGCTGACTGATTATCCTGAACAAATAAAAGATCAATTCCTGCTTCCTTGAAGTCATTGTAATTGTAGGTCTCCATAAAATAACCTCTTTCATCGCCAAACACAGTCGGTGTGATCACCTTAAGACCTTCAATAGAGCATGTTTCCACATTAATTTTTCCCATTTTCCCTACACTCCTAAATTTTATCTTTTTTAATATCCCAAATAACTTTGATTCATATCTACATATCCGCTGATGCCGCTAACGCTTCCCTTTGATGTATACTGCCACAAATCATATCTTCCCTTATAGGTCGGTCCTGCTGCATTGTACTGTGCAAGCCAGATCTTATAACCAGAAAGTTCTGAAACATTCATATAGCTTGACAGCCATGTTTTATTTGCATATACACCAGGTGTATAACCGGCAGATTTAATGGTATTACAGAATGCCTTAATGATTGATGTTCTCTGTCCGGCTGACATTCCATTATATCCCGGACGCCCACTGCTCTCACAGTCCATAAAAATCGGATAGTTGATACCATATCCTGAGCAAAGAGCTGCACACATACTTGCTTCTTCTACTGCTTCTGTCTCATTGATTGCTGTCGTAAAGAAATAAACACCTACTTTTAATCCT
>JAAYYM010000360.1 GCA_012515365.1 Clostridia bacterium | reverse complement strand
TGTCAAGACCAAAAGCCAGTCCGGCATGTGGAGGTACACCATATTTAAATGCATTTAATAAAAATCCAAATCTGCTGTATGCTTCTTCCTGTGTAAATCCAAGCAGTCTGAACATTTTCTCCTGTACATCTGCCTGATGGATTCTGACGCTTCCTCCGCCAAGCTCTGTTCCGTTTAATACGATATCATATGCCTTTGCACGTACCTTACCAGGATCTTTCTCGATCAGCTCCAGATCTTCATCCATTGGCATCGTGAATGGGTGATGCATAGCGACAAAGCGTCCCTGATCCTCACTCCACTCAAGCAGAGGGAACTCTGTTACCCAAAGGAAACGGAACTCATTTTCATCGATCATGGAAAGCTGTTTTGCAAGTTCGATCCTGAGCGCACCTAGCACATCCCATACTACACGGTTACTGTCTGCCGCAAATAATAATAAGTCGCCCGGCTCACCTTGCATAGCATCCACAAGTGTCTTAAGTTCTTCTTCGCTCATAAATTTTGCAAATGATGATTTATAAGAACCATCCGGCTGTACACTAAGATAAGCTAAGCCTTTCGCTCCGTATCCCTTCGCGAATTCAACAAGGGCATCGATTTTCTTTCTCGGCATTTCAGCTTGGCCTTTCACATTCAGTCCACGTACAGATCCGCCATTTGAAAGTGCCGAGGTAAAGACACCAAAGCCACAATCAGCCACACATTTTGAAACATCTGTAAGCTCCATGCCAAAACGCAGATCAGGCTTATCTGAACCAAAGCGGTCCATTGCCTCCTGCCATGTCATTCTCTGGATGGGAAGTTTCACATCTACATCCAGAATTTCTTTAAATAATTTAGCAATCATGCCTTCATTGATTTCAATCACATCATCGACATCAACAAAAGACATTTCCAAATCAATCTGTGTAAATTCCGGCTGTCTGTCAGCACGCAGGTCCTCATCACGGAAACACTTTGCCATCTGCATATAACGGTCAAAACCGGAACACATCAATAACTGCTTAAACAACTGAGGAGACTGTGGCAATGCATAAAAAGTCCCCGGATGTACACGGCTTGGTACAAGGTAATCTCTTGCACCTTCTGGTGTACTCTTATTTAAAATCGGTGTTTCGATCTCTAAAAATCCATTTTGTTCAAAATAATTACGTGCAATCATACAAATCTGACTGCGAAGTCTGATATTTTTTTGCAGATCCGGTCTTCTCAAATCTAAATAACGATATTTTAAGCGAAGCTCTTCTTTTGTCTTAGAATCATTTTCTACAGGGAACGGTGGAGTCTCTGACTCTGATAAAATGCGTATGCTTTTTGCGCGCACTTCGATTTCTCCTGTTTCCAGATTATCATTTACTGCACCGGCTCTCTTTTCTACAATGCCTTCAACTGCGATTACAAACTCACTACGCAGCTTTTCTGCCTTTTCAAAGCCTTCCTTGCCGGCACTGCTCTCTTCAAAGATCAGCTGCAGAATTCCGCTGCGGTCACGAAGATCAACAAATATGATTCCTCCTTTGTTACGTGCTTTTTGTACCCAGCCCATAACAACCACTGCTTCTCCTACGTTATTTACAGTCACCTCTGTACATCTGTGTGTTCTTTTCAGACCTTTCATGGATTCAGCCATTTCAATATCTCCTCACCACGCACGAACCATACGCCATGCGTATATTATAATATTTTTTCTTCTTATAAAACAGTTACTTTTGTCAATTACATGTGTCATTATTTCTTGAATTCTGTATTATAGAAATTAATGATGCATTCCGGATCATAGCCCTCTTTGAGCAGCTGCTCCTTCTGAAATTTCTTGTTTTTATTCATTTGTGTAACCATAACATTGACGCCTTTTGAGCGCTCTTCCATTGCCGCCTTCATCACTTCACAGATTTTCTCGTCATCTGCACCCTTTTCAACCAGATACGCTTTCTTCTTTTCTGTACTTGGCACAACAAAATTCTGATCCATTAAGATCGTAACGATACGCTCAAATCCAATGGAAAATCCACATGCCGGAGTTTGATTTCCGGTGAACTTACCGATCATTTCATCATAGCGTCCGCCACCGGCTACACTGCTTCCGAATTCATTCATCTCGATTTCAAAAATCGTGCCTGTATAGTAAGACATACCACGTACCAGCGTTGGATCAAATATAATATGGAATGAACCACTCATCGTACTTTGTACGCTCTTGATGATCATTCTTAATCGACCTACTGTGTCCTCTGTCAGGAATTCATTCAATGTTTCCTGCAGATATTCAAGCTTAAGAACCGGATCTTCTCTTTGTCCAAGCCCCTTAAATAACGCTAGATATTTATCGACAGATGTTTCTGTAAAACCGCTCTCACGTAGCTCTGATGCCACACCATCGATTCCGATCTTGTCCATCTTATCTAAGATAATAAAGACTAAATCATACTGATCTTCAGGGAATCCACTGTATGCAGCCATAGCCTTAAGGATATGACGGTCATTGATTCTTACTTTAAAATCAGAAAAATCCAGTTTACCTAATAAAGTCGTAGTTGCTAGGATCAGCTCGATCTCCGCTAACGGACTGGCATCTCCAAGGATGTCTATGTCACACTGGACAAATTGTCTGAAGCGTCCCTTTTGTGGCTTGTCTGCTCTCCATACACTACCCATCTGTAATGCCTTAAACGGTGATGGCAGCTCATTCGCATGATTAGCATAATATCTGGAAAGTGGAAGTGTCAGATCATAACGTAATCCACTGTCAACAAGGTCATTCTCCTGTAAAGCGTGATCCAGATTCAGCTTATCCCCTCTCTTTAAAATCTTAAAGATCAGTTTTTCATTCTCGCCACCCTGCTTACTACATAGATTTTCGATATGTTCTACACATGGAGTCTCTATCGATGAAAATCCAAATCCTCGGTAGGTTTCCTTGATCAGATTCATCACATAATCTCTGATCACCATCTCTTGTGGCAAAATATCCTTCATTCCTGTAACTGGTTTTTTAACTAACGCCATTTTTCCTACTCCTCCGTTCCTTTTATGTCACTTTCATATTTCGTATAAAATGCACGCTTTTTCATGAGAATCTCATCATTTTTCTCAAGATAAAGCTTGATATCTTTGATATTATCACAGCGTTCAATCCTTCCGTCCTTCAGTACGACCTTTGAAATCGTCCCTGCTCCAACGGCTGCGATGGTCTGCTTTTCCTCCATGATCAAGATGTTGTAGATCCCGATTTTGTCTGGTTTTGCATATCCCACATTTTCAAGATTGCCGGTCATATTTTTTTGTCTGTATAGATAATATGGAACAAGTCCCTGCGCTCTGGCTTTTTCTTCAACTAACGTCATCATCTGTGGCGTGTTGATGCTTTTTACTTCTGGATGTGCAAGCAGCCATTCATGCATCCCTGCTGCACGTTTGATCGCCAGTGAGTGAATCGTTAACCCCTCCGGCTGTAAGGCTGCAATCTCATCTAAGGTATGACGAAGCTTACTGTCATCACCTTCTTTGGCTGCCTCTCCCGGCAATCCCAGGATCAGATCCATATTGATATTGTCAAATCCGGTCTGTCTGGCCAATGCAAATGCCTGTTTCACCTGTTCAACCGTATGCTTTCTTCCAATAATCTTAAGTGTTTCTTCGTTCATCGTCTGAGGGTTAATAGAAATTCTCGTTACTCCCTCATCATATAACACCTGTAATTTTTCTTTAGTAATGCTGTCCGGCCGGCCGGCTTCTACTGTAAATTCCTGAATCGGTCCTTTTTCTAAATCAAAATACTTTTTAATCAGAGAAATCAAGCGTAACATCTGCTCTGGTTCAAGAGTCGTAGGTGTCCCTCCGCCAATATAGACCGTATCCAGGATCCGGTCATGAAAGAATTCTGCTGTCAGCGCCAGTTCCTTTTCTAAGGCATCTATATATGCGTCCACCTGCTCCTTCCATTTGATGATTGGATAAGAGGTAAAGGAACAGTAAAGGCAGGTAGTTGGGCAGAATGGAATCCCAATATACAGGCTAAAACCTTTATGTCCATGCAGCCGACTTAAAACATTTAGTTCCCGCCTTCCAATTTCACAGCAAAGTCTGATCTTTTCTTCCGTAGTAAAATAGACAGAACGCATAGATTCTGCAATTTCTTCATCCGATGCTCCCTGTTCCATCATGGTAAGCGCGATTTTTGTCGGTCTGATCCCGGTCAGGGTTCCCCATGGCAGTTCTTTCTTCGTTGTCATTTTGAGTAACGTGTAAAGCTGTTGTTTTAACTGATTTTTAAATAAAACGCGCTCTTTTGCATCTGTCTGAATGCTCTGATTCAGATAAGCACTTTTTATATCACATGTTATTTTATGTACAATAATTCCATTTTCGTAATATGCAAGCTTCATTATCTGATCATTACTATAATAAATTTCAAAACCGGAATAATCAATTCCGGTTTTTCCTTGTCTCACAGTAACATCTTCCTCTGGATAAAAAGCCTTGACCAGAGAATGAATATCATATTGAAAATCTGCCTGATTGATTGTTACGTTCATCGTTCTGCTTCTCCCATGAAGTACATATTCTCACTCTGTTTTCCAGAATGGATTGTGTTTACGTTCAAACTCAATCGTCGTCTGATCTCCATGTCCCGGATATACCTTCGTGTCATCAGGAAGTTTTGACAGCTTCTGACTGATTGATCGTTCGAGTGTTCCCATGCTTCCGGTCGGCAGATCCGTTCTTCCCACAGATCCTGCAAACAGCGTATCTCCGCTGATCAGTAGTCCATCTTCATAAAAATAATAGCAACAGCTGCCTTTTGTATGCCCTGGTGTATGAAGCAGTCTGCATTTCATATCTTTGATCTGGATTTCTTCCTCATCTCTGACATAAACATCTGCCTGTGTCACATATGGTCTGCCGATTTGATCAGAACAGTTCATCTCTGATGATTCACAGACTTCCTGCTCCTCTTCACAGGCATAGACCTTCACCCCTGCACACTTGCGCAGTTCATTTACGCCCATAATATGGTCAAAATGACCATGTGTCAAAAGAATGGCCTCAATCGTCAATCCATTTGATGTAAGACGTTCAAACAACTCTTTTCCGCCTGTAGGTGGATCAAAAACAATTGCTTCTTTATTCTCATTATAGACAAAATAGCAGTTCGTCCCTACCGGACCCATTACCATTCTCCCTATCTTTAATTCTGCCATAGTCTCACCCTGTGGTCCTTTCTATGTCGATGACATCCTCGATCGAACGAAGTCTGTCTACGATGCTTCTCAATTCTTCTTTATTAGATATCTCAAATGCCAGTGATATGGTTGCTGTCCCCTGCTTGCTTGTACGCAGGTTCATAGAAATAATATCTACACCTTTTTCTGTCAGAACACGTGTTATTTCTGCTAACAGGCTGTTTCTGTTGTTACTGTATAAATTGATTTCAGCCAGATATTTTTCATTTGCGGAAGCACTGTTTTTCTGCCATTCTGCCTCAATCAGACGATCTCTGTCAATGTCTGATATATTCAGTACATTAATGCAGTCCGTTCTATGGATGGAAACCCCTCGTCCTCTCGTTACGAAACCAACGATTTCATCACCCGGTATTGGGCTGCAGCATTTTGAAAAGCGAACTGCCACGTCATGGATGCCCTCTACGACAATTCCACCCTTTACCTTTTTCTTTGCCAGCTCTAATTTATCTTTGTTTCCTTCACCAACAGTTTGAAGCACTTCTTCATTGGTCAGTATCTGCAAGTGATTTTTATCATAAAGCTCTTGCATTTTATTGATGATCTGACCTTCCTTAAGACCCCCATGTCCTACTGCAGCACATACAGCATCCCATTCTTTGAATCCATACTTTTCCATGATCGGGCGCATGTATTCCGGCTTTAAAAGTGCGGTTGCATCATGCATTTTAGCCTTGCAGTACGCTGCCAGCATTTCTTTGCCTTTTACGATATTATCTTCCTTGAATTCATTCTTGAACCATTGGCTGATCTTACTCTTTGCCTGTGTACTTTTTACGATGTTAAGCCAGTCTCTGCTTGGTCCCTTT
Source organism: Clostridia bacterium (assembly GCA_012515365.1). The sequence continues at coordinate 3,516 of JAAYYM010000360.1, read as the reverse complement.
GAATTCTGAGAGGTCAGGATTTCAATTCTGTCTCCATTATTAATGATGTAATCAATCGTTACTAACTTTCCGTTGACTCTGGCACCGATCATCCTGTTGCCGACAGCACTGTGAATGCTGTATGCAAAATCAATGGTATTGGATCCGACCGGCAGGTTCTTGACATCTCCGGTTGGTGTGAAACAATAAACGCTGTCAGAAAATAAATCCAGATCACTTTTAAGGATATTCATAAATTCCTTATTGTCAGACATATCCTTCTGCCACTCGAGGATCTGCCGCAGCCAATTAAGTTTTTCTTCTTCCTGGGCTGCTACCTGTTTTCCGTCTGATGCTTCTTTGTATTTCCAATGTGCAGCGATACCATATTCAGCAGTCTTATGCATCTCATAGGTTCTGATTTGTATTTCAAACGGCTGTCCGGTGGGTCCGATCAGCGTCGTATGCAGTGACTGATACATATTTGGCTTTGGCATTGCGATGTAGTCCTTAAATCTACCCGGTATCGGCTTATAGATTTCATGAATCACACCCAATGCAGCATAACAGTCCTTCACTGATTCCACAATAATACGCACTGCAAACAGATCATAGATCTGATCCAGTGTTTTATCTTGATTAACCATTTTTTTATATATACTGAAAAAATGCTTTACACGTCCATCGATTTCGGCTTTTATTCCTGCCTTTTTAATATGCATGGATACTTCGTCCACGATATTCTGGACATATTTTTCACGTACACTTTTGCGAATTGCAATTTTATCGACCAAATCGTAATAAACATCTGGTTCCAAATACTTCAATGACAAATCATCTAATTCCACCTTTAACTTTGAAATACCAAGTCTCTGTGCAATTGGAGCGTAGATATCCAGTGTTTCACGCGCAATTTCGATCTGCTTTGCAGGAACCATATGTTTCAGTGTCCGCATGTTGTGAAGACGATCTGCCAGTTTAACCATGATTACGCGAATATCCTTCGCCATTGCCAGAAACATCTTTCGTAAATTCTCAGCCTGAAATTCTAATTTATCACCATTGTATGTCAGTCGGCCTAATTTCGTTACTCCGTCAACAATCAATGCAACATCCGGTCCGAACTGTTCTTTAATTTCTTCATTTGTCAGTATCGTATCTTCTACAACGTCATGCAACAGACCTGAAACAATTGTTTCCTTATCAAGCTCAAGGTCTGCAAGGATAATAGCAACACAAAGAGGATGTATAATATAAGGTTCCCCTGATTTTCTTACCTGATCTTTATGCGCATTATAAGCAATATTATATGCCTTTTCGATCAGAGATATGTCATCAGATGGATGATATTTATACACACGACTAATAAGATCCTGATATAATACCTCAGGACTTAGAAATTCATCCATTGCCTCGATTCTTCCGTCATCAAATACAAGCTCGACTCTGGGAAGCTTATCAGACGCCTTATTTTCACTTTCACTCTTTCTTACTTCATCCATAGGAACAACCATTCCTTATCATGTAATGTAAAAAATACGTTGCACAATATTATAACATAGATTTTTAGTCCGTTCAATTGAAAAAAGTGCAAGAAAGAGCTTGTGTGGGTACTGATCATGATTCCTGACCATCTGCTTTTAATACCGCATGCAACATCACTGTTGCTCCTTCTGTGCAGTGTTGCGGACTTGAATACTCCGGTTCACAATGAGATAAGCCACCCTTTGACTGTACAAAGATCATAGTAGTCGGCAGCATATAAGAGGCAAACTGTGCATCGTGTCCAGCGCCGGAATGAATATACTGATGAGAAATCCCAGTCTCTTCTGCAGCTTCTTTTACATAGGAAACCAGTTTTTGATTCCAATATACGGTGTCTCTGTTCCATGCCCGTTCTACTTTACATGTGCATCCTGCCCACTGCTTTTTTTCACAGTTCTTAATGATCTCAAGCACTTGCTCTAAAACAGCCGGATCCTCATGACGTGCATCAAACGAAAAATCAAAATAATCAGGCACGCAGGTATGAACACATGGATGACAAACGACTTCTCCTGTTGTATAAACAAGCTCTGCTATGCCTAGAGCGTCTACCTGGTCATGGATATAACACAATGCCTGACTGGCAGCCAAAAGTGCATCCTTTCGCTTTGGCATAGGAAATGTGCCTGCATGAACCGTCTGTCCATAGAATTTCAAACGATAATTAAACATTCCCAGCACACAGTCAACCACACCTATATCATTTCCTGCATCCTCAAGAATCGGTCCTTGTTCAATATGTGTCTCGAACATATACTGATAGCGATCCGGGTTCAGACGATATTTTTTATCGCCCTTCATTCCTGAGTGTTCCAGCGCTTCACCAAAGGTGCTGACGCCGTCTAGAATACTCTTGGAATTCATCATATCTTCAAATTTAAATTTGGTGCGGATGCTTTCAGGCAGGTAATCATAACATACGATACCGGAACACATCATAGCGGGCGGATATAGCGATCCCTCTTCATTGGTCCAAATCATGGCTGTCAGTGGATGCTTATGCGGAATGTTTTTTTCAACTATTGTCTCTAGTACTTCCATAGCAGTCATGACACCTAGAATACCATCATAGTTCCCACCATTTTTCACAGAATCCACATGTGATGCCATGACGATTCTTTTTGCCTGTGGATCGCTGCCTTCTATCGTTGCATACATATTTGCAAGATCATCGATTTCGATTAGCGCGCCAATTGCTTCCATACGCTTTTTAAATTCATTTCTTGCCATCAATGCTTCTTTTGACAGGGAATATCTCGTGATTCCGCCGTGACCGGCATCGCCATATGTTGAAAATGTGTTTATTTTATCCTTCATACGTTCTAAACTGCATTCATACATAACAATCCCTTCTTTCCTGCTGCTTCATCTGAGGCAGTATATATGTTAGCTTACTTCGTTATAACCACCCTTGTCAAGAAATGATATTTCCGATCTTTTTCCTACTTTTATGGTGAAATTCCGTTTATAATAAAAAGAAGCAGGAATAAGTTCCTGCTCCTTCACTTCATGATTTTATCATAAACTATTGATGTTCCTGTTTCACTATTTTAATCCTTCCGGATTTTGTGACTGCCATCTCCATGCGTCTTCACACATTTTTTCGATTCCACGCTTTGCTGTCCAGCCAAGCTCTTTTTCCGCCAATGATGCATCTGCGTAACAAGTAGCGATATCGCCTGCTCTGCGTGGCTTAATCTCGTATGGGATTTTGATTCCGCTTGCCTTTTCAAAATTGTGTACGATATCAAGAACGCTATATCCGATGCCGGTTCCCAGATTATAGATTCTGGTTCCGCTTTCCTTTTTATCGTCCATACTCTTAAGCTTTTCCATTGCCTTAACATGACCTTCGGCAAGATCCACTACATGGATGTAATCTCTGACACCCGTGCCATCCGGTGTATCATAATCATCTCCGAACACACCCAGACATGCTAGCTTTCCTACTGCGACCTGTGTAATATAAGGGAGCAGATTATTCGGAATTCC
>JAAYYM010000359.1 GCA_012515365.1 Clostridia bacterium | reverse complement strand
TTTTTATGTATGTTTTTAACAGTCACTACGACAATTTCAATGTGTATGCCGGCTTTTGCAAATGATGCCGGTGCAACAGTCAGTGTAGATGCAGTTACTCAGACCGATCAACAGAATGTGATCACGGTAGCACCTGTGACACCGGAGTCTGCGGCACAGGCTCCTGCGGTAGAGCTCCAGCCTGCAGCACCAGTTACGCCTGCAGCAGAAACGCAGACACCTGTACAGGAAACATCACAAACTCCGACAACACAGGGAAAAGCATATTTGGCACTTGGAGCTGATCTGACACAGGATCAATTAGCTACTGTATTGAATTTGATGGGTATTCCGGTCACAGATCTAGGTAATTACAATGTCATTTATGTAACAAATGCAGATGAAAGACAGTACTTAAACGGATATATTGACTCGGCAGTTATTGGTACAAAATCATTATCTTCAGTTTTGGTCAAACCTGCGGAGGCAGGACATGGGGTGGTCGTTTCCACTAAAAATATCAATTACTGTACGACTGATATGTACAGAAGTGCACTTGTAACAGCCGGTGTAAAGGATGCAGATATTGTCGTGGTCGGACCGACCTCTATTTCGGGTACAGCAGGATTGATCGGCGCACTAAAGGCATATGAAGTAATGTCAGGAACATCTATTCCGGAAAATACGATTGACACAGCCATGAACGAGCTTGTTCTGACGGGCCAGATTTCAGATGCTGTTGGCAATGACAAAGAAGCAGAAGAATTAATCGCTTATATTAAGGCCCAGATAGCGGCTAATGATCTGAATACAAAAGAAGAGATCGAAGCAGTCGTAAGACAAGGTGTAGTAGATCTAAATGCAAATATTTCAGAAGCAGAAATACAACAAATTATAGATTTAATGATTAAAATCAAAGAACTAGGAATAGACTTTAATGTACTGGCAGAGCAAGCAGATGATATTTATGCAAAATATGGAGATAAAATCAGAAATGGTACATTTAACATCAATGATTTATCTGCAGAAGATCTGGGAATCGGAAAGATTGTAAAGAATGCAGTTACAAATTTCTTTACAAGTGTGAAAGATTCCATAGCAGGATTTTTCAAATCACTTTTTTCAAAATAGGAGTGAGTTAATATGAACTTTGAGATACGTTCATTGAAAGCAACGGAATGGAAACCGGCAATGCAGCTGGTATGGGAAATTTTTAATCAATACGAAGCTCCGGAATATTCAAATGAAGGAATACAGAGTTTCCGAAATTTTATTGAAGATCCTAAACTGGAGAAAATGTTTTTGAGTGGGCAGTATTATACCTTTGGAGCATTTTTTGGAGATGAACTGATCGGAGTGATAGGGATCCGAAACGAAAATCATGTTTCCTTATTATTCGTTAAGAGCGAGTACCATCGACAAGGCGTTGGAAGAGCGTTACTGAATTATGCATTTGACTATATTCATGATTTTGGAATTTATACATTTACAGTAAATGCTGCACCATATGCAACAGATTTTTATCACAAAATAGGTTTTAAGGATATGAATAAGGAAATTTCGACGGACGGAATTCGATTTACTCCAATGAAGATCCAATTAAATAATTGATAGGCGGCATCTAATTAATTGCAACTTTTTTATGGAGAAATGCCATGGAAATCATTACAAGCAAGAACCTAGGGAAATTATTGGTTAATACGCTGAAATTAATAGATAAACGCCCCATGGAACATGGGGTGAGAGTTGCCTATATCCTTTTAAAGATGCTCCAGTGTAAGGGTGGTTATGTTGAGTATGAACTGGCAGAATACATCATCCTTGCTGTTCTTCATGATATAGGAGCATATAAGACAGAGGTAATAGATAATTTTGTAACTTATGAAACAAAAGAAGTAATGGCACATTCTATTTACGGCTCTTTGTTTATGAGATATCTTACACCGATGAAGGAAAAAGCAAAGATTATCTTATACCATCATATTGATTATGAAAAAAAGAAATCGATTGAATATGAATACATGAATATCTCAGACTATCTTTCTTTTGCAGAAAGACTGGATCTTCATTATAATCTGATAGGACCGCGTTTTGACTATCGGGTTCTTGACAGATATGAGAATAAGAAGTATTCATCAGAATCGATTTCTTTGTTTAGGCAGGCACAAATTAAATATGATATATTGGGACAGCTGGAATCAGGAAAGTATGTAGATGAGATTGATCAGATTCTAAACTATATTTTATTTAATGATGAAGAGAAGAAACAATACCTTGAAATGATGATGTATACCATTGGATTTAGAAGTGATTACGCAGTTACAGATACGGTTACGACCATTTGTATTTGTCGTGAGATTGCAGCGATACTTAAGATTTCAGAAGAAGATTCTGAAAAACTGTATTACGCCACACTTTTACATGATGTAGGAATGCTTGCTGTATCACCTAAAATACTAGATGCGCCCAGAGCTCTGACACAGGAAGAAATCATGAAGATGCGCGCACATGTCAGTATCACAGAGAATCTGCTCAAGCGGTTTTTAGATCCCGAGGTCGTAAAGATCGCAACTGCACATCATGAGAGGCTAGACGGATCAGGTTATTATAAAGGTCTGACAGATGCTGATATGGATATGCTGCAGAAAATACTTCAGATCGCAGATATGGTTACAGGAATGATCAATAAAAGAAGCTATCGGAAAGAAAAGAAGAAAGAATATATTATAGATGTGCTTGAAAAAGAAGCTAATTCGGGGAAATTGAGTAAGATTATTGTAAAGATCTTTATTAGAAATTATGATGAAATCATGTCGAAAGTGAAAAATGAGTCAAATAAAATACTGCAGATTCATACAAAGCTGAATACGCAGTATAGTCTTCTTTATCAGAATTTCTATTAAGATAGTTATTGATGTTGATACATGATACGGAATTCTGTAGGTGTACAGTTTTTGAATATCTTAAACATACGAATGAAGGCTGAAATAGAATTAAATCCAGACAACAAAGCAACCTCTGTTACAGATACGTCCGGATTGATCAGAAGCTTTTCAGCATACATAATGCGATGCATATTTAAATATTTATAGAAAGAATAGTTTGTAAATTGTTTAAATAAACGTGAAAAATGATATTTACTAAAGCCGGCAATTTCAGCAATTTCATCAAGAGAGAGATTTTCGGTACAATGTTTATTGATATAATTACAGACTTCCATAAACTTTTCTATATATTCTTGTTGCTTATTCTGGCGCAGCTCCAGCTTGTCCAGATCTGTGGCGTGGGTACGTCCGATCAAAACAAGTATATGGATCAGCTTAGAATAAATAAATGCATCACTCAAAATAGCCCGTTCTGTATATTCATTTAAGATGTCGATCATTAATGCTTTTACCGTTTCATGGATCATTGGTGAGTTATCGGCAGTGATCAGAGTGGCCGGTGAAATCAAAGAAATGGCAGATTCACATTCCTTGATGGCATTTAGCAGGGTAATAGCTGCCTGGAATATCAAACGTCGGCCCTTTTGTGGAGCATATAGTGAATGCAGGGTTCCGGGGGCAATCAAAAGAATATCATTTTCATTTAATAAGAAAGAACTGTTGTTACAAGTTACTTTATAGGAGCTTTCCACAGGCATGATGATCTCGATCGGTGTATGCCAATGAGTAGGATAATCTTCATTCTTGCTGTTATTATAGATCATAATAGTAGAATTATTTTCAAAGTGGACAGTTTCATGTATTCCGGTCAATGCTTCTATCATATAAATACCCCCTTTCTATAGCAAATTTATGATAGCAACAAATGAAATGTCTGTCAAATTTTTTAGTACGAATTCTTGCGGTCGACTATTAAGATTGAGCTGGTTTGTTTGTGAAAAAGTACAATTCGAAGGTAAAAATGCTCATATATCTCAACTATTTCTAACGAAATTTACTAAAAATGCTCAAATAAAAAGAAAAAAATTAACTTTTTTAAGTAGATTTCGAAAAACCATAATAGCAACAATTGATACTTAGACAGCAATTTTTAAGAAGCTAAGCAAGAATTGTTCTGCTATACTCAAGGAGTAACAAATTTATCTATTTTGGAAGGGAGAACTAAAAATGAAAAAGAAGTTACTTAGTGTGTTACTCGGTACAGCAATGGTAGCATCATTGTTAGCAGGATGTAACAGCACAGCAGCACCTGCAGAAGCACCAGCAACAGAAGAAGCAGCACCTGCAGAGGATGCTGAAGAACCAGCAGCAACAGAAGAAGAAGCACCTGCAGAGGATGCAGCAGCAACAGGAGATAACGTAATCAACCTGTATGCATTTACAGATGAAGTACCTAAGATGGTTGACAAATTCCTTGAGACTCATCCAGACTTTGGTTACACTGTAAACTCTACAATCGTAGCAACAACAGATGGCGCTTATCAGCCAGCACTTGATCAGGCACTTGCAGCAGGTGGAGCAGAAGCTCCAGATATGTATTGTGCAGAAGCAGCATTCGTATTAAAGTATACACAGGGTGATGCAGCTCAGTATGCAGCTCCTTATGAAGATCTTGGTATCGATGTTGAAAACGAGATCAAAGCAGCAGATATCGCTCAGTATTCAGTAGATATCGGAACAAACCCAGATGGAAAAGTAGTTGGTCTTGGATATCAGGCAACAGGCGGTGCTTTCATTTATCGTCGTTCTATCGCAACAGAAGTATTCGGAACAGATGATCCAGCAGAAATCGCTAAGAAAATCGGCGCTGGAACAAACAGCTGGGATGATTTCTTTGCAGCAGCTAAAGAATTAAAAGCTAAAGGATACGGAATCGTATCTGGTGATGGAGATATCTGGCATGCAGTTGAGAACAGCTCAGAAAAAGGATGGATCGTTGACGGAGCACTTAACATTGATCCTAAGAGAGAGAACTTCTTAGATCTTTCTAAAGACTTAATGGACAATGGTTACCACAATGATACACAGGATTGGCAGGACGCTTGGTTCGCTGATATGAAGGGCGAAGGCGCTCAGGGAATCTTCGGTTTCTTTGGACCAGCTTGGTTAATCAACTATACACTTGCTCCTAACTGCGGTGGAGAAAAAGCAGGCGAAGGCACATATGGTGACTGGGCAGTTTGCGAACCTCCTATCGGATTCTTCTGGGGTGGTACATGGGTACTTGCAAGCAAAGATTCAACTAAGAAAGAAGCTGTTGGACAGATCATCGACTGGATTACTTTGAACTGTACAGAAGAAGGACTTCAGTATATGTGGGCTAATGGTACACTTAATGGAGAAGGCGGAACAAAAGACTGTGTAGCTAGTGGAACTGTTATGGCTATGTCTGATGGATCTCTTGATTTCTTAGGCGGACAGAATATGTTCGATGTATTTGTACCAGCTAACCAGTATGCAAACGGAACAAACCTTACACAGTACGATGAGACAATCAACCAGTACTGGAGAGATGCAGTTCGTGAGTATACATCAGGTAACAAAGACAGAGAAACAGCAATCGCTGATTTCAAAACAAATGTAGCTGATAACTTGGATGTTACAGTTGAGTAATTAAAATTCAATAAGTGGATTTAAAAAGACATGGGCGGTAGAGCATTCTGCCGCCCATGTTTAAAATCCGGAATATGGAGGCAGGAATGAAACGAAAAAGAGTAAGCTATGCAAAATACGGATATCTTTTTTGTGTTCCTTTTGTATTAGCATTTCTTATTTTCTCATTATATCCAATCATTTATACAATGCTTATTGGATTTACTGATTTAAAGGGTTTAGGAACTACGAATATTAATTTTTTAGTAGAAGATCCTTTCAAGAATTTCAAAACAATTCTTACCAATAATTCATTTCAGATTGCTTTCCGCAACACATGGAAAATGTGGATTATAAACTTTGTTCCTCAGATTTTATTAGGCTTAGTATTGGCAGCTTGGTTTACTGATACAAGAAGTAAGATCAAGGGTCAGGGATTTTTTAAAGTAGTATTCTATCTGCCAAATATTATTACAGCTGCTACAGTTGCGATTTTATTTGCAGCATTTTTCGGACACCCGATGGGACCAGTAAATGATATTTTCACATCTTTGGGATGGTCTGATAAACCAATTTATTTCTTAAGAAGTAAAAAAGTGGCTCAAGGAGTTATTGAGTTTATACAGTTTTGGCAGTGGTATGGTTATACGATGATTGTTCTTGTATCCGGTATTTTGGGTATCAGCCCTGAGATTTTTGAGGCTGCTGAAGTGGATGGAGCAAATCGCGTACAACAATTTTTCTATGTAACGATTCCGAATTTGAAGACAATCCTGCTGTTTACGTTGGTTACAAGTTTGATTGGTGGATTGCAGATGTTCGATATTCCACAGCTGTTTATTGCTAAACAGGGTCCGGATAATGCAACATTGACAACAAGTGTATTCATCTATAATCAGGCGTTCAGTGGTAGTTATTTATACAATCGTGCGGCTGCAGCCAGCGTGCTTATGTTCCTCATTATTTGTGTAGCTTCTGCGATCATGTTTATCATGTTACGTGATAAAGAAGAGATTGAATTGCATAAATTAATGAAAAAACAGGAAAAGGCATATCGCATGTCTATGAAACAAGCTAAAAAGGAGGGTAACGCGTAATGAAAACTAAAAAACGTACCTCGACAGGATTTATGATCGTTGTTTACATAGTATGTATTTTCCTAGCAATATTAAGTTTATTTCCATTTATGATCATGATTGT
>JAAYYM010000049.1 GCA_012515365.1 Clostridia bacterium | reverse complement strand
TATCTTACAAAGAGTCTTATAAGAAAGATGTTGGAAATTCCACGCCAAGATTCTCCTTTCCAATCTTCCTTTCATAAAGGGGAATGACACGATTCTTGGATTATTGTAAACGAAACTCCAATTATCCATCTTTTCTATCTCAATGCCATCAAGATTGTCAACTATCCTTTTTGCCCTATCGTTATGACACATTACCAACGATCGGCATCCTTTACCCTCTTTGTCTCCCCAATAGTCACCTATTGTCCAGTCCGATTTTCGATGAAGTCCTGCAAAGCTACATTCGTAACACGAATATCTGCTGGTGAGTGAAGATTTGAAGCCATCCAGAGGAAGAGCTTTCTTGCATTTGACGATATTGCACGACGTGTCCTCGTAGGCGAAACGGTAGTTCTCCTTAACCCGGAAATGGACGACCTTCGAGAATGAAGGGTTGGCATTATCAACAAACCTGTCCATAAGAAGAGAGGACGGCACGCCTCCGCACACTAAGTCCATGGTATATAGCAGGTGGTAGTTGCTGCTTTTCTTGCAATATTCCAATACAGCAGCCACTTGACATCCTGTACCTGTAAAGAGCACCATCTTTCCAAGATGCAAATCGTCTTCTACCTTTTTATATATATAAGATGTATCACTCTGCACGTATTTCGAACCTTGTAAAAGTCGAATGTCCTCCACCTTTTCTATTCTGACATGACGCATAGACCGTCCATTGTCTTCCCAAGCTGCACCATACACGCTTCCTCCTTGATTTATCACATATTCAGCCACAGCAGGGAATACTCCGCCAGAAGTTGCCCTTATATAGAAATCCTCATTGGTGTTCCTGACTACGAATGATGCAGAAGTAGTACTGTTATCGGCATATGTCCCATCATGAAGCTTCTTGCAGAACCGTTCACATTTCAGGCATCCTACACATAAAGTCTCATCAACCTTCACATAAATATGTCCGTCAGATCCTTTTGTCTTCACAATGGAATTTTGCGGACATATATCAATACATCCCAAACAGCCTGTGCAGGATTTCATATCTGCCAGTTGTGGAATTTTCATAACTTATTCAGATAATCTATGTACTTTGCGAGAATTGACTTGGCTGAAAAGGTATTCTCTACAAAAGTTCGCTGAGCCGCCTTCATATTGTTTATCTCTTCCGCAGAAAGATTCAAAGCTCGTTCCATCACTACCGAAAGAGAATGGCTGTTGCAACTCTCAAACATAAAGCCATAGTCTTCGCAGCCATTGTATTCCTTAAACTGCACAATGTCAGATGTGATTACAGGCAGGTTGTATTGGAAGGCAACGGTTATAGCTCCACTTTGCGCCAAATCCTGATAGGGTAGTACAAAGAAATCGGCATCATTGAAATACTGTGGAATGTCATCATTCTCAACGAATCCTATCTTGATATCGAAGATGGCTGGATTTTTGATGAGCGGTTCATACTGATTCCAGTTTTTGCAGTTTCCCACGATAGTAACCTTAAACTTTTTGTCTGTTCTCATGACCAACTCCTGCGCCGCCTCAATCAACAAATCCACCCTCTTGTATCCACGTATATGTCCAAAGGTCAAGAAATTGAATGTCGAATCAGACCTTTCTCTCTGTGGTTGCCCATAATCTTTCAGCATCAATGGAGCTTCTAACACTTTCTTCCCCTTTACCAGCGAGTTCAGATATTCGTGCTGATTATGTGAGAATGTCTGGATATTCTTAAAATGAGTGACAGCATATCGAGTGTTGTATCTTGCCAATCTTTCAAACCTCGCCCCTTTAGGGGTCTTTACATTATGAATAGCAAGAACCGTTTTCTCCAAATTACATACACTATGCAGTGCCTGATAGAAGCAAAGGTTTCCGCTGTAATCAACGTACAACAAATCCCCTTGTTTCATAATTCGTCTTATTATATCCTTATATTCAAAATAAATGAGAGGAGAATACCATTTGTTTTTCACTGTCACATAGTCAATTTTCAGACTATCTGATTGTGCAACCTCTTTAACTCTCTTGGCATCACCTTTTGTCATTCTGCCAAAGATATACCAGTGTATCTTAAAATTATTGGCTAATGCTGGCACAACGTCGATATCGACATCTACAAAGCAACTAGCAGTAATCCATGCGATTGATTTCATATTTTTTGTATATATTTATTTATGATTTCAACATTAGGGTCTTTCTCCGTCTTCATCAATTGTTCTTCTGCGGCCCATTCTGTGGAAATGCGAGATAAGAGCATCTCTTTTATTGGTTGATCCATTTCACCATTATTTGCTGAGAGAATCGTCAACACCATTCCCAAATAGGGAATGTTTTCGATGATGAAATACTCGAATTTATTTTTCTCAGAT
>JAAYYM010000358.1 GCA_012515365.1 Clostridia bacterium | reverse complement strand
CTGTTAATTCTTCTGTCTGAAATACATTCATATATTGAAGAACCTCTGTCAGAATATCCTTTGCCAGTACTGTCGCATATTTAGCGGTAGGCTGATAGTCTACATTCGGTTCATCGATCACACAATAAATAACAAGCTGTGGATCATCTGCAGGTGCAAAGCCCATAAAGGAAACAACATAATTTTCGGTACCACGAGGTGTTTTCTCTGCTGTTCCTGTCTTTCCACCAATCCGATAGCCTGCCGGTCTGGCACTTTTTCCAGTTCCGTTTTCGATGACACTGACACACAGTTTTCTGATTTCATCAGAAGTCGTAGCTGATACTGTCTGTTTAATCACACGTGGTTCTATTTTCTGAACCGTTGCACCATCTGAATTAACAATTTCACTGACAACATGTGGTTTATAGTAATATCCACCATTAATTAACGAACAGAATCCAGATATCATCTGTACCATAGTCACGTTAAAGCCTTGTCCAAACGATCCAATTGCCAAGTCCGTCGGATTCATTTTACTTTCATCAAATATAACCGTATTTGTTAATGCCTCACCTGCCAAATCAACATTTGTTTTAAGGCCAAAGTTAAAGATTCTGTTATATTTCATAAATTCTGACTTGCCGATTTTTTCTCCCATATTCATGAAAGCAACGTTGCAAGACATATCCAATGCGCCTTGTACATCCAGCATGCCATGTCCGAGTCTGTTATTACAATGAATATCATGATCACCAACATGCAGTACGCCCTGACAGTCAAAATTTTCATTACCACTCAGTTTACCGCCCTCAAGTCCTGCAGCCAGCGTAAACGGTTTCATGGTAGAACCCGGCTCATAGGTATCTGCTATACAAAAATTTCTCCACAATGCAGCCAGCGCATTCCATTTACCATCTTCGTTCAGTTTTGCTTCCTTTTCTTCTAATGAAAGATTACTGATTGAATCATCTGAAATTGTATTGTCACTGGAAGATTTGCGCATTTTTTCTATTTCAGCATCCAGGATCGTCTGTGGCACTCGAGACAGATCACGCGGATTATTCAGATCATAAACCGGATAGCTTGCCATCGCAATGATCTCACCGGTATTTGGATTCATAATAACAACACCTGTGTTTGTACTTCCGTTTCCTTCTCGATATTCGTTCTTATGTTCCTCATTGAACGCCAGAATGTGTTTTTCGACGATACTCTGTACGTTTACGTCAAGTGAAGTAACCAGCGTATTTCCATCCTGGGCTGGCTTGATGGTTCGCTCAAGATTTTCATCATCATTCAAGTATCCGTACTCTCGCCCATTAATTCCATTTAAGGATTCATCATAGAATTCTTCAAGTCCGTAATTACCCTTTTCATCTCCTTGTACAAAGCCGATTACATCACATGCCAGAGAGCCATATGGATAATATCTCTGATATGCATCTTCAAGCCAGATTCCTTTTACATCCGGATATTTTTCAGGATCATTGATAATTTCCATTAAAGAGCTGACTGCATCATATTTCTGTTTTTTGGCAATAACACGATACTGCGAGGTTGAATTGTTCTGAACATATTCGCGTAGCTGTGCTTCCGTGTATTCACTTTGTATCCCTGCTGAATAGATAGCCTGAATAGACGGATTCAGATATTTCCCACTCTCTGCTGACATTGCCTTTGCATCTACTACTACATGATACACTTTCTCGCTGACCGCTATCTTAGTGCCTTTTGCATCTATGATGTCTCCACGCTTCGCCGGCAGTACGATACTGTCATATTCCTGCTGAGACAATACCTGTTTTTTATATGTTTCACCATTATCTTTATTGATCTTCATCAAGCGCATATTTAACGTTACAAAAGCCACTAGTACAAATAAAAATAGCACTAACAGCTTTTTTTGCATAATCATTGAAAATTTTTGGGTTTTTGGGACTTTCTTTTTTGCCCTGTTTGTTCTTCTTGTTCTCAATTTGTACACCTGCTTTGAAATTATTCTATTTCAATATATTGTCTCACAAAATCTGTGTTCTGACTAGCATAAGTTACAATTTGTCCTTCATTTGCATATTGCATATTCAGTTCATCCATTGCTCTTTTCTTGATGTCTTCCAGTCCTACAGATTCTTTTATTCTGCTTTCAGTTTCATCGTTTTCTGTTTTAAGTGCATTGTACTGACTTTCCAGCTTCGAAATATTCTTCACATGATTTGTAATATCAGAGTGAAGCTGAATATACTGGATACACACATAACCGGTGAGTACCATGGCTACAGCCAAAAATAACACATAGCCCGGATTCATATGAGCTGCACGTTCTCTGTTTCTCTTTGCTGTTTCACTGAGTTTTTTACGTGGACGTTCCAGTTCTCTCAGTGGCGCTGCCGGCTGCGTTTTGCGGACAGTATTACCATCTACATAGCTCATGCCACCTCTTCTGTATGAACTTGTACTGCGTCTGTCTCGTCTTGCTTCCATGCTCTTTCATTTCTCCCCTGCTCATTCGAGCGTTTATTACTCTTCTTTGTCGTTCTCGCCACGTTCAAACACACGTAATTTTGCACTTTTCGAACGACTGTTTATTTCCATTTCTTCTTCGGTTGGCAGAATCGGTTTTCTAGTCACCACATGTCCTTTTGATTTCTGATTACATACACAGATCGGAAAATCTTTTGGGCAAGTACAAGGATTCTCATTTCTTCGAAAGCTTGTCTTCACAATTCTGTCTTCCAGTGAATGAAAGGTTATGATACACAGCCTCCCACCCGGGTTCAACAATTCAATCATAGTATCTATTGAATTCTTTAGCACTTCCAGTTCTTCATTCAATTCAATTCTTAATGCCTGAAAGGTTTTCTTTGCCGGATGTCCCATTGTCTTTTGAACCTTCATCGGAATTGCATTTTGAATGGTACGAACCAGTTCACCGGTTGTTTCAAACGTTTTTTCTTTTCTTGCCTGCACAATGTGCTTTGCAATGTTTTTTGCGAATTTGTCTTCCCCGTAATCCCTGATGACTCTGAACAGTTCCATCTCATCATAATTATTTACGATGTCTTTTGCTGTCATCTCGTTTCTGCGATCCATCCGCATGTCAAGAGGTGCATCTTCTTTGTAGGAAAACCCTCTCTCTACAGTATCGATCTGATAAGAAGAAACTCCAAGGTCTAATACAATTCCATCAACCTTCGTAATGCCGATTGCATGTAGCTCTTCTTTCATATTGCAGTAATTTGATCGTATATACTGTATGTTCCTTGTTGCTTCAAACTCCTTTAGGCGACTGCCGGCTGCTTCTAGTGCCGCGTCATCCTGATCTATCCCTATGAATCTCCCCAGATTCGATAGCTTTTGCAAGACCTCGTAGGCATGTCCTCCGCCCCCTAACGTCCCATCGACGTAGGTCCCTGTGGGCGAAATGCTTAAATTCTCGATTGTCTCGCTGAGTAATACAGATTTGTGATTAAAATTCATGGTACCATCCTCAACCTTCCTTAACTACCACATCGCATAGTTCCCTAGGCTATACGATTATATTCCAAGTCCCAAATCTGCCATTCGTTCGGCGATTCCGTCCATATCTTCGCTGACGGCCTCACCCAGATACCTTTCTTTGCTCCATACTTCTATACGGTTTCCTACGCCTGCAAGCAAAACATCTTTTTCCAGTCCGGCAAATTCCCTTAAATTTGACGGTAAAAGAATTCTGCCCTGCTTGTCTACTTCAACCTCGGCTGCACCGGCTAAGAAGAATCTAACAAATTGTCTGGAATCTTTACTAGTAAGTGGAAGTGTTTTGAGTTTTTCTTCAAAATTGGTCCAGTCTTCGTTTCCATACACAAATAGGCATCCATCAAGTCCTTTTGTCACAACAAATTCTTCCCCTAGCTGCTCTCTGAACTTTGAAGGGATAATCAATCTACCCTTTGTGTCGATTGTATGGTTGTATTCACCCATAAACATAACGAAGCACCTACCACTTTCCACCACTCAGTACCACTTTTCACCACTTATGACTCAATATTACCCCATTTTTAATTAAAATGCAACCCTTTTTTAGATTTGAAAAAAATAAAAAAGCCCGATTTTTCGGGCTTTTTCAGCATTATTCGCATATCCTGCGTCCATATATTGTGTTCCTGTCTTGTCATGTTGTTTCTTTTATCTATATCTTGTGGTTCTCATAAATTTTTATAAAATTTTAATTCTTTTTAGTCTTTTTTTCTCAGTCGGCATCGATGATATAGAATAGCCAAAATCGCAATCGCTGCCGTCACGATTCCAAGCATCTGTGATACTGCAATCCCTCCTACAGGGAGCTTCAGCTGATCTGTCCTAAGACCTTCGATCAGGAATCTTCCGATCCCATATCCTGATATATACATTAAGAAAAACTCACCATCAAATTTCTTTTTCTTCCTATATAAAATAAGTAATAATAAAATCAGGCAATTCCACAGACCTTCATACAAAAAAGTCGGATGAACCTGGATATAATTCGTTCCGGTAACAATATTTGCTACAATGCTTTCTGATAGATCAGATTTTCTAACTGCCTCAATCGGAAGACGCATGGCCAGAAGATTATTTGTGTAACCACCAAATGCTTCTCTATTAAAGAAATTGCCCCATCGACCTATAATCTGTCCTACAAGCACTCCAAAAGAAACCGTATCTGCAATCAGCCAAAACGAATGCTTCTTTACACGTGAAAATACCAGTACTGTTCCAAATGCTCCGATTAATGCTCCATATATCGCAATGCCACCTTTTCTAAGATTGAAAATATCCCATAGATGATCTTTATACGTATCCCACGAAAAGGCAACAAAATAAATTCTTGCACAAACAATAGAGACGAAGATTCCATAGATAACCAGATCCCAGTAGATATCAGGATTCTGTCCGGTTTTTTTTGCCTCAGCTAATGCTGCAAACAGCCCCATCAGAATTGCAATAGACATTATGACACCATAAATCGTAATACGGAAGCCAAACACACTGAAATCCTGAATAACATCAGTTAAATAGATACCTAGATTCGGAAATGCAATATCTGTTACATTCATGATATCTGTCATCATACACTCCCGCTTCTATACATTGAAACGGAACAGGATGACATCTCCGTCTTTGACTACATATTCTTTGCCTTCAAGACCAACTAAGCCCTTTTCTTTGGCTGCTGATAACGATCCGCACTCTAACAGGTCTTTATAATTTACTACCTCCGCACGGATAAATCCACGTTCAAAATCCGTGTGAATCTTCCCTGCCGCCTGTGGAGCCTTGGTTCCGACTTTAATGGTCCATGCACGCGTCTCATCCTCACCTGAAGTCAGATAGCTGATCAGTCCAAGTAGACGATAGCTTGCTGTAATCAGTTTTTCAAGTCCTGATTCCTTTAATCCTAAATCTTCAAGAAACATTGCTTTTTCTTCATCATCAAGCTCTGCTATTTCCTGTTCGATCTGTGCGCAGATCACAAATACTTCACTGCCATCTTTTGCCGCATATGCTCTGACATCGCTGACTCCCTGATTAGAGGTTCCGTCATCCTTAAGATCATCTTCCGCTACATTTGCCGCAAAAATGACAGGCTTGTCTGTCAAGAGATTATAGGACTGCATCCATTCTTCTTCATCCTCATCGGTCGTTTCAAACAGTTTCGCCATCTGTCCTTCTTCAAGGTGTGCGATCAGTCTTTTTATAAATTCAACTTCCTTGGCAATCTTCTTATCATTGTTAGCTGCACGTCCGGCTTTTGCCACTCTACGTTCCAAGATTTCTATGTCTGAGAATATCAGTTCCAGATTAATGGTTTCGATATCACGCAAAGGATTGATGTTGCCATCAACATGTACGACATTGGGATCTTCAAAGCATCTGACTACGTGTACAACAGCATCTACCTCTCTGATGTTGGAAAGGAACTGATTGCCGAGTCCTTCTCCTTTTGATGCGCCCTTCACAAGTCCCGCTATATCTACAAATTCAATCACTGCAGGTGTCACTTTTTTAGAATGATAAAGATCACCCAAAAGCTTTAAGCGTTCATCCGGAACAGTTACAATCCCCACATTCGGGTCAATTGTACAAAACGGATAATTTGCCGATTCTGCTCCTGCCTTAGTCAGTGAATTGAACAACGTACTTTTTCCTACATTGGGTAACCCCACGATTCCTAGTTTCATTTTCTATTTTACCTATCCAGAACCCCTCTGTGTTCAGAAGTTCTGCCTTTCGTCTGATTTCTTATCTCAAAAAAAGAGTTCAACGCAAGCACATATTATAGCATAACAACTCCTCATTTTCAATACATATAACGCAACGGCGCTTCTATTTTCCATGTGAAAATAAGAAACGCCGTTGTGTAGTATACTATTATGTTTATTCTACTTTGACATTATATCGTACGCTCTTATGGGAGCCATCCAGAGCTTTCACCGTAATGACAGTGCTTCCTCGTTTTTTTGCTACAATCTTAAGACAAGCCACACTGCCACTGTTCACGCTTTTCGTGACAATACTTACATCACATGGTGTTCCATTTGACGATGTTGCAGATAATGGTGTCAGATAAGTCGCACCCGTCATCTGAACCGGAAGTTCATAGGTGTCTCCAAGCTTTGCAATATTGATCCAGTATGGTGGCAATCTCATGTCAGGGACACGCAGAGTCGTGATTGGTGTGTTAACGACAATATTGATTGTGGTAGTCGCGCCGCTTCCATCTGCTGCTGTTGCTCTTACCTGATATCCTCCGGCCGGTGTTTTTTTAGTTGCGGTAACTCGTCCGCTTCTGCTGACTTTAAGTCCTGGTGCAGACGCGATTGTCCAATTGATTTTCTGTGTGGATATGTCTCCGTAATCTGCATTTAAGGTTGCTGATAATGGCAGTCCACATCCTTGTGCAACATAGTTAGACGCTCCTTTTTTCGGAGCAACACTGATTTTTGCCACTGGGTTTACAACAGTCACCTTGCAGGTTGCTTTTTTATTACTTCCATCGGTAGATGCGATCATAATCACGGTGCTTCCACTTGCATTTCCCGTGGCTTTCACGGTAATCTTCACTTTTGCACCTGATGCAGTACCCGAGCAGGTTGCGATTCCAGGATTACTGCTTGTAACTTCATATGGCATGCCTGTCGTAGAAGTCAATCCCGTTATAGTTGCTGTAATTGTCGTACTTGTAGGTGCACTGGTAGAACCGGCCACTCTGAAAATCTTAGCTGTATTTTGATCAAACGTAATTTTCTTAATTGCTTCGCTTTGAAGTGTGATCTTTTTCGTTGCAGACTTACCATCTGATTCTGCTGTGATTGTATAAGTACCAATTTTAGCACTTGCTGCTGCTCTTACAACACCATTTGCTACAGTTACACCGTTTCCTGTCGGTGAAACAGACCATTTCACATGCTGATCTGTTGCATCAGCATTCACAACAGCTTTTAATTTCACACTTTTGCCGACAGCCAGTTTTCCTGTACTTGCACCTGTGATTGAGATTGACGTTACAGCTTTTCTCACTACTACCTGAATTGCTGCTTTTTTTCCACTTCCGTCATTCGCCATTGCTGTAATGGTCGCATTTCCAGGTTTGATATTCGTTAAAGCACCTGTCGAGCTGTTTACCTTTGCCACAGCTTCATTGTTACTGCTCCAATAAAAATCTGCTGCTGCAATTGTAGTTTTTGCATTGACAGGAATAGCCTCTAAATTCGAAAATAATGATGCACTGCTACCACTTGGCAGCGTATACGTCAGTTTACTTTTCTTTGCTTTCACTGATTTGATCTTTGCAGTTTCAATTACTGAAACAACATAAGTTCCTTTTTTACCAGAACCATCTTTAGCTGTTGCAGTCACAGTATACTTTGCAGTCGCAGCCTTTGGTTTTACAGACACTTTTCCTGTCTGAGAAATCGAAACACCACTATCTTTTGCAGCATTGATTGACCATGTAATTTTTTTATTGGTCGCATAATCTGGCGCAATATTTGCTTTTAACTGTGTACTTTTTCCTTTTACGATTTGATTGACACCTGAGATGGTAATCGTATTAACTAACGGACTAAGTTTTACTGTCACTGATCTCACAGGACTAGATACACCACTTGCACTTACTGCAATTGCTTTAATTGTATAGCTTTTTGCCTGTTTCAAAGTCAACGCACTGCTATATAGAGTTGCATTTGACAGGAGTCCATTCTTAAATGCAGGTGCTTTTCCATTTGTTGAATAATAAATTTTAGCTCCGGTCTGTGGCTTGATCGTAACAGACACACTCTGCTTATTTGCAGCCACTGCTGCAGTAATCACAGGTGCGGTCGGTTTTGCTTTTCTTACAACAATGGCAAGTGCTTTTGTCAAAGAAACGATTCCTGCTCCTGTATCAGCTCCGGCAGATATCGTATTTGCCTTTAGCACTGCCTCCAGCGCATCTACTCTGTCAGTTCCGGTTTTCCCTTCAAGTGCAGGTAATCCCGCTGACAAAAGTACCGCTGCTTCACCTGTAACGACTGGGCATGCCATAGAAGTACCACTTGCAAGTTTGTAGCTGTTATCGTTATAGGTTGAAGGAATATCTACTCCCGGCGCTGCCAGGTCAATAGTTGTGCTATAATTAGAAAAATCTGCTCTTACATTGTTTTGATCCGTCGCAGTAACACTGATCACGTGATCATAAGCTGCCGGATAATGTTCACTCTGACTGCCGTCATCTCCTGCAGCAGCAATCACGGTAATTCCTGCCTGATAGGCTTCATTGAGCACGGTCTGCTCTAGTCCGCTGTATGATGGACCAGATAAACTCATATTGATTAAATCAACCTTTAAGTCAATGGCGGATCTGATGCCTGCCATCAACTCAGCAGAGCTGCCTCTTCCATCATCAGAAAGCACACGAAAGCTGTACAATGTGCTATCCGGAGCAATTCCTCGTCCAAAATCTTCATTTGCCCTTGCACCAATGATTCCGGCAACATGCGTTCCATGACCTTTTACATCAGCAGTCACATCTGTGTTCTCTAAGAACTCATATTCACCTGCAAGTTTAAGATCATCTCCATTATTCCCTGATACACCACTGTCCAGTACTGCTATGCGAACACCCGCACCGGTATATCCCTTTTCCCATGCATATGCTGATCCTACAGCTGCATGCTGCCACTGATATAATTCATTCTCATATGAAATGTATGGATCTTCAACTGCCGCAATAACCGACTGGTAATCACTAAGATCAATTTTCTCATCGCCAATCAGGATACTTGGTATGTTTTCTCCTGTGCATTCTTCTTCCACGATCTCAAACATCTCTTCATCACAGCTGTCAGCTGTGAGCTTATTTTCTGATGGAGTGACAGCACTGGCATAACGATAAAAGTTTGGCCATACTGCCGGTAATTGATTATTTAAATCCGCTGCTGCTGTAACTGCATCAAAAGCAGATACATTCTCACTGAGCTTAAGTACAACAATTCCATGTTCATAGCTTTTGATTTCTGCCTGATATCCTTTTGCTATTTCTTCTGCTTCCTCTTTGGATGAAGCTAGAAAAACGACTTCACGTTCCGCATAAGCAGTACCTTCTTTTAATTGATCTATCGTAGAAATACTACTGTTAAGCGTCATTTTATCCTGTAGCTGTGTTTCGCTCAAAACATAACCCTCAGACATGAAAAAAACCGGTTCAGGTACTTCATCCTGCTTCGGCCCTTCATTGGCGGAAATAGAAGGGGCATCCACCTCATTTGATGATATCCCGTTTCCAGATACTTCATCTTCGGTAGTAGGTGTCTCTTCCTCTATTGTAGGTAGTTCTTCTACTGTAGGTGTTTCTTCTACTGCTGGTGTTTCTTCTTCTGCAGGCGTTTCTTCTTCTGCAGGCGTTTCTTCTTCTGCAGGCGTTTCTTCTTCTGCAGGCGTTTCTTCTTCTGCAGGCGTTTCTTCTTCTGCAGGCGTTTCTTCTACTGCTGGCGTTTCTTCTACTGCTGGCGTTTCTTCTTCTGCAGGTGTTTCTTCTACTGTTGAACCAGTTTCTGCAGCAATAGTCTCATTTTCTAATGCGACAGCACCATAGGCTTCAACCGTTCCTAACAATGGCTGAATTACCAATATAATCGTAAAAACAACCGATAATACCACCTTTGATAGCTTATTCCATTTTGTATCCATTTTCCCCTCCAAAGTATGATTTTGACAATTCGTAACACTACGATTACATCATATTTTCAATAATATGTCAATAATCTATAATTGGGGCTAATACAAATTAAAATATATTCCGGTTATTGTCGCCAGCCACAAAACGCCACATACAATAAGCCCTGTCTTATGCCGAAGAGAAACAGCTACGTACTCGCGAAAAAAAGCACCTGGCCAATAAAACAGATTTGTTTTGCTTCCAACACCTTGGGCATCAAGCCCTACTTTTTTTGCACAGATTCCAGCCCGCATCACATGATAATTGCTTGTTACAAATAGAACTTTTTTTGATGTTTGTCCCAAAACTCGTTTAGAATAGAAGAAGTTTTCATAAGTATTTCTTGACTGGTCTTCCAGCATAATCTGCTTTTCTTCTATTTGCCTGGATTTCAGATACTGCTTCATGGCTGCAGCCTCTGTAACCGGCTCGTCCGCTCCCTTTCCACCGGAAACAATAAAAATCGGTGGCACTTCTGATTTATGATAAACCTCGATCGCTTTATCGAGTCTTTGCATCAATGTTGCAGACAGCCGATCTAATCCATATACGCGACATCCTAATACAATGATATAATCACAGGAAAATTTTCTCGGAAGCTGTTGATAAAACCAGGAATACAGCCAAAAAGCCGCAATAGAAAATGCTAAATAGACATAATAATACACCAAAAAAAGTAACACCGCGGTCTCAGCAAAATGAAGGCGATACTGTCGAACCAAATCAGTAATCAGATAGATGCCCGCTACCAGTCCGACTCCTGTTAAAGGTGGAAGCAGATTTTTAACTATCTTTTGTATATTCAGGTTTTTGTGATCCTTCCAGAATAAATAGATTCCATCCGTAAATAACAATACCGAGATAATGACGATCATAAACGGTACAAACACAAACACAAATTTTTTAAGACATACATGTATCATGTGATTCTGACCTGAAAGTATGATCAACCCATTAAAAAAAGATACTGACATTCCAATCAGTAACAGACAATTTCCAAAAGAACGTGGTTCTCTCTTCACTGATAATACAAAAACTAACGATAAAAGAATGAAAATCATCCATGAAATCATATTGATCTGCCTCACCACTTTTCCTATTTCTGATGCTTTGGAATTCACGTTTTCTAACACTTTTAATCATTATAGCATATTTCGTAATTATATGATACAATCTGATTTAGTGATTAAAAATCACCATTGTTTAACGATACAAGGAGATTAAGATTGATGAATAAAATTTTACTGTTTTACCCACCCGGACCACTCTTTCAACGTGGTGAAGACCGTTGTCAGCAAAACGTCGACGATGGTTCTGCGCAGGCAATGCGTGCCTGTAACGACTTAGGTTACGCTGCTGCTATTTTATTAAGAAAAAATTATGATGTTAAATTAAGAGATTATCAAACACAAAAAGATACTCTGGAAGATCTGTATCATGACATGGAGACCTATCAGCCAGATATGATCATGCTGAGTGTCACAAATACAACTATTTTTGATGATATTAAACTCGCAGCAACGTTAAAAGAAAAGTATCATCCGGTTATTGTTTTGAAAGGTGCAATTTTTTATGCACCGGAACAGGCAATGCTTGATTTACTTGACTTATCTTCTATTGATTATATGATTGGCGGCGAAGTAGACTTTGCAATTGGTGAAATTGCAGATTATGTATTCCGAAATGAAGGTACTCCGGATTCAATCTTAAGCATTCTCTATAAGGATACTCAAGGACAGATCAAACAGACTGCATTTCACAAATGGGGAGAGGATCTTGACAGTCAGCCATTCCCTGCCAGATCTCTTATGAACAATGCACTCTACACCAGACCGGATACAGATGCTCCTATGGCAACCATTCAGACTGCAAGAGGCTGTCCATCCAACTGTGTATTCTGTCTCACTCCTGAAATTTCCGGAAAATGTGTACGTTTCAGAAGCCCGCAAAATGTAATGGATGAGCTGACAGAATGCTACGAAAAACATGGAATCAAAGACTTCTTCTTCAAAGCAGACACCTTTACCATCAATGCCAAATGGGTAAAAGAATTATGCGAACTGATCATTCACTCTCCACTACATGGCAAGATTCAGTTTACAGCGAATTCAAGGGTACGCCCTTTATCAAAAGAAACCTTATCTCTGATGAAGGAAGCCGGCTGCTTCTTAGTTGCATTTGGATTTGAATCCGGTAGTCAGGAAATTCTTGATTCCATCAAAAAGGGAACTACTGTAGAAGAAAACCTTCAGGCAGCAAAATGGTGTCATGAGGTAGGACTTCCATTTTGGGGATTCTTTGTCATTGGTTTTCCGGAAGAAAAAAAGGAACATATTCTGCAGACGAAAAAACTGATCATGCAGGCAAAACCCGACT
>JAAYYM010000357.1 GCA_012515365.1 Clostridia bacterium | reverse complement strand
GAAAGATGTTGCTGTCGATGAACCCACTGTTGTTCAAGGATACACCTGTGAGCAATATCATGAGCTTGCTGCATTTTATCGCAGACTATTTGAAAAAATCAATTTATTTCATTTTAACAGTAAACTCTCTAGAGATATTTACGAGGCTTTTTTACCACAGATGACACTTAACGGTGAGGTTATTTCGATCTCTCACCGGGATATACGCGACTATCGCAAGATTAAAGTATTTCCACAAAAACCTCGTATTACTTTTTTGGGGGATGGGCGAGAACATAAGGGATTCGCTCTTTTGATCCGTGTACTTGACCGACTGCACCATGAGGGAGCAAAATTCAGCCTGACAGTTTATGGAACAACAGATGTGGAACGGGACTACTTAAGTGTAAAAGGTCCTTATCAATATAAGGATCTGGGAGATATTTTTTACCAGACAGATATTCTGGCTGTGCCGAACATCTGGATGGAAACCTTTGGGTTTGTTGCAGTGGAAGCCAAGACTTACGGTGTGCCTGTGTTGCTTTCGACACATGTAGGCGCTAGAGACTGTTTTCGACATGAAGTCGATTCATTGATTGTCGAACCTTTAGAAGAAGATTTGTATCAGGCTTTTAGGCAGTTGATGGATGATCCAAGGCAGCTGATTGAAATGAATGCAAATATCATGAAAGAAGTATTTATGTTCTCTCATACGGAGCATGTCAAGGAAATGATGAAATTATATACGAGAGTAAAGGGGGTAAATCATGTATCAGAAGAAAACTAATTCACAAAATATCTGTATCATTCTGTTGGACTGTATCGCGATTACACTCTCTTTTTTAATCTCCAGTTATATCCGAAATCCGGAATTGGTAAGCTTTTTTGGACGGAGTGCAGTATTAGGGGTTGTTGGATCTTTTTTACTTTCTTATCTGCTACTGTTTCTGTTTGTAAATTTAAACAGACAGGTCATGAGGAGAAATTTTATTCAGGAATTAACGTCAGTGATCAAGATCAATGCATGCATTATGATCATGACGACATTTATTTTATTCTTTGTCCGTATTGTGCTGGATTTTTCAAGAGCTGTATTTATTATTTTCTTTATCATAGATACAATCTTGATGCTGTTATTACATCAGTTGTTTAAATGGTATCTTTCCAAAGTATTCAGCAAACGAAAAGGCAGTACACAGCTTATGGTAGTGACAACACGTAATAAAGCGGAGATGGTCATGCATGGTATTGCAGATGAAACGCACTGGGACTACAATGTGACGTCTATTGCATTAATGGATCGAAATGAAATCGGTTCTTCGATTAATCAGATCCCGGTAGTGGCGGATCGAGATTCACTTGTAGAATACTGCAGGCAGTCATCTATTGATGAAATTTATTTTTATGTGGATCACATCGAAGAGGAAACATATACGGATCTGATCGAGACGCTCTTTTCTATGGGGATCACCATTCATATGAACATTGACTTGTTTAGAATCGACATCGGGGCACAACGCACGCTTACCAAGGTAGGGAATTTTTATGCGGTTACATTTGCATATAAGATTCTGCCTATGCATAAGTTAATGATGAAGCGTCTGATGGATATCCTGGGTGCACTTGTTGGAATTGTATTTACAGCTGTCCTGACCATTTTCTTGGCGCCGGTCATTAAGCTCGAATCAAAGGGTCCGGTCTTTTTTGCACAAAAGCGTGTCGGAAAGAATGGACGTATTTTTAAAATGTATAAATTCAGAACGATGTATCAGGATGCGGAGGAGAGGAAGAAGCAGCTGATGGATCAGAACGAAATGAATGGTCTGATGTTTAAAATGGAAAATGATCCGAGAATAACTAAAATCGGTAAATTCCTAAGAAAGACAAGTATTGATGAATTTCCGCAATTTTTCAATATATTAAAAGGCGACATGAGTTTAGTAGGAACAAGACCACCGACATTGGATGAATTTGAAAAATATAAGAATTACCATAAAAAACGTCTGAGTTTTACACCTGGACTGACAGGACTTTGGCAGGTGAGCGGCAGGAACGACATTACGGATTTTGAAGAGGTCGTAAAACTGGATGTACAGTATATTGATGAATGGTCATTGGGACTGGATGTGCTGATTTTACTAAAAACCGTCAGCGCGGTTTTTCATGGCAGTGGTGCCAAATGATCGAGGAAGGGCTAAAATGGGAAAGAAGAAAAAGACGAAAATCGAGGGAGACGAAGTAGTTTCATACATTATGAAGGTAATTATTACGATTTATGCGTATATCCTTGTCGTTTCCACCGGATTATTTTATCATGATAAGTATTTTGATATCGGTGATTTTAAATATGAAATGTTTTTCAAAATCACAATAGTGATGTTAATTTTTGCAGCTATTACAGGCGTGATTCTGCTAATTATGTCCAGAAAGAAACTGTCATTTAAGCAATTGCCGGATAAACTTTCGACATTGGATCTGTTTGTAATTGGTTATGCATGTCTGGCACTTTCTTCATATTTTCTCAGCTCCTATCCGCAGGATGCTCTATATGGTTATAATGGATGGAAAATGGGGCTGATTTCTCAACTGATGTTTGTTGCCATTTATTTTCTGGTGTCAAGATTCTGGATGGATTCATGGATGCCGGATTTTCTGGTCATGCTGTTTGGTTCTTCGGCATTTGTTTTTTTATTCGCAATCCTGCACCGCTTTATGATTGATCCGTTAGCTTTATATGAGGGAGTTGACAGCAAATATTATATTGAATTTCTGACAACGATCGGACAGGCGACTTGGTATTCCAGCTTTCTTTGTATTGTACTGCCGATTGGAGTCGTTGTTTTATGGAAAGCTGAAAAGAAATGGGTAAAGATCTGTATGACTATTTATTGTTTTCTAGGCTTTTCTACCTTAGTGACACAGAATAGTGACAGTGCATTTATAGCATTAGCGACTCTGATGTTTGTGTTGTTTTGCTTTTCATTTGACTCTAATAAGGACATGTTGCGATTTCTGCTTATCGTGATTTTATGTATCGGATCTATGAGGATCATGGGAATTCTTCAGCTTTTGTTCCCGGGACAGGCAGTGGAGCTGGATACAATTTCTGTTGTATGCTCCCAGAATGTCATTATGTGGCCGGTATTGCTCATAGTCATCTTACTTTATTTCTATTTGCGAAATAGAGAGAAAAAGCAGATGATGGATGTGGGAAAAGTAATCTGGCTCAAAAGAACGGCTTTGATTGCATTGCCGACAGGTCTGATACTTATATTTCTTTTGATCTATTTGAATACAAATCAGTTGCTTCCACCGGCACTTGCATTTCTGAATAAGATTCCTTATTTGTATTTTGATGAGGGCTGGGGAAATACACGAGGCGGTATCTGGATGTATTCTGCGAAAATGTTTTCAGAGTTTCCCCTAAAGGAAAAACTATTTGGTGTTGGACCAGATTCTTTTGCGGCTTATACTTACGAGTTCTATAAAAAAGAAGCAGAATCAACTTGGGGAAGTATCTTAACAAACGCACACTGTGAATGGTTTAATCTGACCATTTGTACAGGAATATTTGGCGGAATTGCTTATCTTGGTACATTTATCAGTGCAGCAGTTACCTTTACGAAAAACAGGGCAAGAAACACAATGATCGCAGCAGCAGGACTCAGTATATTTTGTTACATATTTCATAATATTTTCTGCTATCAGCAGGTCATTTGCACGCCGATCATCTTTCTTTTCATGGGGATTGGATCGCATCTTTGCAGAACAAAGGAGCAGGCATGAAGAACAAAAGAAATTTGATTTATTTGCTGCTTCATGTCATCCTTGTTATATTTTCATTGGTTGCCGTATGCAGTAAAATCGCTTCGACGCAGAGCTTTATGAGTCGGGGGTTCATATTGGCATATGGGGCAATGCTTGTGATTCTTGGACTATATGCGATCGCCTGGCAGCAGATCATTAAGAGAGTCCCTCTGACGATGGCATATGCAAATCGTGCCGTGACAGTCATATGGGGAATGATATGGGGGATGTTGTTCTTTTCGGAACAGATTACACCGCTTAAAATCATAGGTTGTCTGATTATTATTGCAGGGATTATTCTATTTTCTTTTTCAGATCAGCAGGTGGATCAGACAGAAGAACAAAGGAGGGATCAGTGAAATGATAATCTATATCCTTTGTTTTTTATTTAGTGTTTTTATCGCAGCAGTTTCACAGGTCTTATTAAAAAAAGAGGCACTTAAGCCTCATCAGTCAGTTGTTTCTGAATATCTCAATCCTATGGTCGTCGGTGCTTATTTTTTGTTTTTTATGACAACAGTGATCGAAGTGATTGCTTATCGGGGAATCCCACTTAGCCTTGGACCTGTGTTGGAAACGACAAGTTACTTTTATGTGACGCTTTTTGGAGTTCTTGTGTTTAAGGAGAAGTTGACAAGGAAGAAGATAGCAGCATTAATACTCATCATTATTGGTATTCTGATATACAGTTTTTCTTAAATATTAGGTGAATAGTACTTTGTTACTAGTACGTATTATTTAAAAAACATGTAAATGTCGAAAACTCAATTGTTTATACAAAAAAAATGTCTAGGTGATGTTGCGTATCAAACGGTTTATTGTTATAGTGTGTAATATATTTGTAATATATTTGTAACAATTATATTGCTATCTATAAAAAAGCCGTTAATTATATTTGCCACTCACTACTAACTACTAACTCTAGATAGATACAGGTCCTCTGCAAGCCTGTATTCCGACAAAAAAATAGTGATGTCAATTATCGCATACGTGACTAACTCCAACAGGCAAAGGCAAATTATTAACGGTTTCTTTATGGATAGTGATATTTTATTCACTTACGTGATCCTGACTGATCAGAAAACGCAAAAACTCAAGAGACTGATCAAGTCTGACGGATGTTGCCGGTATGGTAAATACGGGATGAGAATCTTGCTCATATGCCCCAAAATCACCATCCATAGCAAGCACACGGCTATTACCGATTGAGATACCGATGGTAGACATTTCTCCACTTTCAAGCTTACATGTGACATATTCATATCCCTTTTTTTCAAGCTCATCTTTTAAAGCCTCAGGAAGTACTGATTCGAGATCAAGAAAGGCTTCCATTTCACCATACTTCTGTATCATTTCGTTATCCGCGATCAACACATCAAGATCCTTAGAAGACAACAGTGCCATGATTTTCTGCTGATAAGCAAGGGACACCTGATCCATAGAATCAAGGTCAATATGCATTGACATATCAATTGCGGTATTCTCTTTTTTTGTGTCAATGCCGGCATATGCAATATAGTCATCTAACAGTGTCGATTCTGTTTGCGTAGACATATTTGCATTCACCAGACACGCATAAAGATGAACCGGTTTATTTCCCTCAATTAAATCATGAATCAATAATGAAAGGAAGATAATAGCTACAATTGTCACAGCAATGTGCAGTTTGTAGTACTCCCAGATGTACTGAATCTTTTCCTGTTTTGTCATAAATTTAAGCTTTTTATGCTCTTGTTTGATTTCATCGCTAACTGCCATGTTATTTTATCCTTTCCATATAAAAGTGATCATATATAAATGCGAAACCCGCAATCCCAGGAACAGATTTCATGAACTTACACAAAGTAAGTGAGGAGTCAAAATGCCTTCGACGCATGTTTTTGTGTAAATTCATGAAATCGCTCCACTTATGAAACTATTTCGCAATTACCTGTACGATTTATCATACCTTTCAAATAATAACATGTCAATGATTGCATGTGTGAGTCTTTTTTGCTATAATCGAGGGAGCGAAAACAAGATGAACGGTGGAGGTAGATCTATGAATGATTCATATGTAGAATGTATGGTTCCAAGGAAAAGCAGCCCATTTTCCGGACTGATCAAGGTTTTGGTTTATGCGTTAACTGCTATTTGTGTATTACTGGCAGTAATGGGGCTTCCGATTTTGTTTATTCCGGCCATAGCATTGGGACTGGTGATTTATTTCCTGCTTCCCGGTCTGTCAGTCGAATATGAATACTTGTATCTTGATAAAGAAATCAGTATTGATAAGGTATTAAATAAGCAGAAACGCAAAAGAGTACGTGTGCTGGATCTGAATAAAATGGAGCTATTGGCACCTGATACTTCCCATGAACTTGATTCCTACAAAAGCCGTCGCATCAAGATTCAGGACTATTCTTCAGGCAATCCAGAAAATAAAAAGCACATTATGGTATATAATGGAGGAAACGGAACAGAGTTAATCTGTTTAGAACCAAATGCAGCTATGATAAAATGCATAAAAACTGTTTCTCCGAGAAAAATATTTGAATATTGATCACGAAATGAAGCCGAATGTTGACATTACGGCTTTGTTTTGGTAGAATGCTAAAATACAATTTTAAAGAAAAAAAGGAGGATAAGAAAAATGGGTCAGATAGTTGGTGAAGGCATTACTTTCGATGATGTTTTACTCGTACCGGCATATTCACAGATTATTGCTAATCAAGTGGATTTATCAACGAACTTAACAAAGAATATTCAACTGAACATTCCTATGATGAGTGCAGGAATGGACACTGTCACTGAACATAGAATTGCTATTGCCATGGCTAGACAGGGAGGTATCGGAATTATTCATAAGAATATGACGATAGAAGATCAGGCAGAAGAAGTTGATAAAGTAAAGCGTTCAGAAAATGGTGTAATTACCGATCCTTTTTCTCTATCTCCGGAACATACATTAGAAGATGCAGATAATCTGATGGCTAAATTCAGAATTTCCGGTGTCCCCATTACAGAGGGTAAAAAACTCGTAGGTATCATCACAAATCGTGATCTAAAATTCGAAACAGATTTTTCGAAAAAAATAAAAGAATCTATGACTTCAGAAGGACTGATTACAGCTCCGGAAGGAATTACATTAGAAGAGGCTAAGAAAATTCTTGCAAAAGCAAGAAAGGAAAAGCTTCCGATTGTTGACAGCGATTTTAATTTAAAAGGACTGATTACAATTAAGGATATTGAAAAACAGATCAAATATCCTGATTCAGCAAAGGATTCACAGGGAAGACTATTATGTGGAGCTGCTGTTGGTATTACAGCAAATGTTTTGGATCGTGTAAAGGCACTTGTGCAGGCTAAGGTAGATGTTGTTGTTCTGGATTCCGCACATGGTCATTCAGAAAATGTAATCAGATGTGTCAAAATGATCAAAGAAGCTTATCCTGATTTACAGCTGATCGCAGGTAATGTGGCTACAGGTGAAGGAACGAAGGCATTGATTGAAGCAGGAGCAGATGCAGTCAAGGTAGGTATTGGACCAGGATCCATCTGTACGACTCGTATTGTTGCAGGAATCGGCGTACCTCAGATCTCTGCTATTATGGATGCGTATCATGTTGCAAAAGAATACGGAATTCCAATCATTGCGGATGGTGGTATCAAATATTCAGGTGATATGACAAAGGCCATTGCAGCAGGTGGAAATGTATGTATGCTCGGCAGTATTTTTGCCGGATGTGATGAAAGCCCGGGAACATTCGAGCTGTATCAGGGAAGAAAATATAAGGTTTACAGAGGCATGGGATCTATCTCAGCTATGGAGAATGGAAGTAAAGACCGTTATTTCCAGACAAATGCAAAGAAGCTTGTTCCGGAAGGTGTTGAAGGACGTGTTGCATATAAGGGAACAGTTGAAGATACGATTTTCCAACTTGCAGGAGGTCTGCGTTCCGGTATGGGTTATTGCGGAGCAGCAACTGTAGAAGCATTAAAAGAAACTGGTAAATTTGTAAAGATATCAGCAGCTTCCTTAAAAGAAAGTCATCCGCATGATATCCACATTACAAAAGAAGCACCGAATTACAGTGTTGACGAATAACTATTCAGGTGGTGCCGGCAGGAGATTACATGGGACAGTATATTATAAGAGATTTGAAGATCATAGCGCGTAGAAGATATACCTACGCGTATGTTCTTGGAATTATTGCATTATGTTTGATTGCAAATATTGCAGTTGTTGGATTTCGAATGATTTACGGAACAAATGATGGAACTTTCGCATATAATCTGATTGAGTATGCGACATGGTCTTTTATTATTCCTTATTACAGCTGTATTGTCATTTCTGATATTGTATTTGGAAAGACCTATCCAAATCCTCGAATTAAAGATAAGATTACAAAAAATCTGAATAGAACACAAATCTATTTTTCAAAATTGCTTGGATCTCTGGTTCTTGCAGTTCTGTTTTTGCTTGTTGCTTTTATTATGCTGATGGGAACGACCACACTGTTTCAATATGGCGATGGTACTATGCAGTGGTGGGTGGTAGAAGACTTTTTAGATAAAATGTGGTTGGCAGTTCCTCTGTGGTTTGCCGGTATTTCCATTGCGAATATGTGTCTGTTCATTACGAAACACAAAATCAAAGCGTACATCAGTTTTTTTGCGATTGTATTTGTGATTCCCAGAACGATCATGTTGTTTGCAGCAGAACCGTTTGAATGGGGAATTATGAGAACCATCAGAACTTATCTCATTTCCCAGAATTTTGGACTTCTTCCATATCCGGCTGACCCGGCAAGAAATGTAACACTGATCTTAATTCTTGGCGTGGGTTATGCATTGATCGCAAGTATAGTTGGTGTTATTGCATTTAATAAAAAGAAATTTTAGAGTTTAAGGTTATCATATTGAAAAAAATCTGTGTTTCATGTATTATGGAAAAAGACGAGATGAATAACAGGAAATTCATATTTCCAGAGGGAGCACTTTATGGCTGCTGTGGATGAGCAGAGCCGTAGTTCTTTTTTCTCTACTGGTCTGATTGATGTAAATGAAATACAAAAACTACAGGATTATTTTTCCAAGGTAGCAAATGTTTTTTTGTATTGCACCGATGCAGATGGAAGAAGAATTACGGAAATGTCAGGTAAAACTGACGAAGTGGATAGAATTCTCGGTATTTTAGATAGAAACCAGGTCGAAAATGTAATCAAGCGTGTTACAGGGGCTTCTATCGAAGAACAGGTTGTTGAGGATACGAAGTATTCCAACGTCAAAATTGCAAGTATGTCAGTCAGAGCTGTTGGCAGACCAGTTATTAACTGGTTTATTTGTGCTATTTTTGATGATAAACCTGAAGGAGAGAATGACGCACTAAACTTCACAACGAAAGTATCACAGGAAGGGTTTGTGAGTAGAATGGATCTGCTCAGAAATGCTTCCTTAAAGATTTTAGATTATAAAATGAGTGCCCTGAAAGCAAAAACGGAATCTGTCAGAAGCAGAACGTCTGAGCAGGAAATGAGCCGTGAACTTCGTAGAAGTGAGATTATGACAGACGTAGTGCAGCTTTTGGAAAGTGAGTCGAGCTTTGAACAGATTGCAACTGAAATTATGCAGCTGTCAGGTACCTTTATAGAGCTTAGTCATGCATATATTGCAAGAAAATGCAAACATACAATCGGAATGGAAACGATTGCATTATGGGAAAGCAGTGATGCTCCGTCTTTGCTTAGTTCACTGACGGATCTTGATTCAGAGAGTATGTCTTCCTTCTCGGATAAGGTCACGGTGATCTCTACAAAAACTAAAGTTCTTGATAGTGCAAAAAGAAATCTAATGCATTATGGTGTGAAGGCATTGATCGTGATCCCTATTATGATTAACGGTGCTGCAGCTATGTATGCAATCTTTTTGGAAACACGATGTGAGAGAAACTGGGAGCTTGATGAGGTTAAATTCCTAGGAGATGTCACAAAAATTCTGCAAAGTATTTTGACAAGAAGAATACAAAAGAACTCACTTGCAAGTTCTTACGCATCATTAGAAGCAATCTTAGATAATGTCGGAAGTGCGATTTATGTGCGTGATCTGGAAACAGGAGAAGTCTTGTTTGCAAACAGGATTTTTAAGAATACATTTGAAACAGAAATAAAAGAGGGTACGATTGACCAGCTGTTGGAGCAGGGACGTAAAACCAGGGTCAGTGATTCTTACCTAGAGATCCATCATGCGAAGAAGGGAAGATGGTATGACCTTCATTATACTTACATTCAGTGGGTGGATGGAAGAAAGGTATCGTTGTGTGCCATTTTTGATATTACTGATAAAAAATTGTATCAGCAAAAAATCGAACAGCAGGCCAATAACGATTTCCTGACCGGACTCTATAACCGTATGTGCTGTGAACGAGATCTGGTATGCTATGTGGACGAGGCAAAACAGAAATCGGGAAAGGGTGCACTTTTGTATCTGGATCTGGATGATTTTAAACATATCAATGACGGACTTGGACATCAGTATGGAGATGTGCTGTTAAAAGCAATTTCACATAGTCTGAGAAGGATTGAGGGGATTGAAAATACATGCTATCGTATGGGCGGAGATGAATTTGTCATCATTGTTCCGGAGAGTAGTTATGAGCGGTTTACCAACATTATTGAAGAAATCAGAATTGTTTTTAATAAGCCATGGTTTTTAAAGGGTGCGGATTATTATTGCACGACTAGCATGGGTATCGTAACCTTTCCGGATGAGGGCGAGACAACGCAGGACCTGATCAAAAAGGCAGATATTGCTATGTATGAAGCCAAAAAGAGTGGAAAAAACAGAGTTGCCTATTATGCAGAAAATGCTGATTCTGCGTCTAATAAACGTTTGGACATGGAAAAAAATATGCGTGATGCAACATCAGATAATTATAAAGAATTCGAAGTTTACTATCAGCCGATCATAGATATTCGTAAGGAAGGAACTCCATGTACAGGTGCTGAAGCGTTGATCAGATGGAATTCTACAGAATTAGGATTTGTTTCACCGGCGGAATTCATTCCATTAGCGGAATACCTGGGATTGATCAATCCAATCGGAAATTATGTGCTAAAGGAAGCTTGTCAGGCATGCAAATCCTGGAATGAAAATGGTCATCCTTACTACAAGGTAAATGTCAATTTATCTGTAGTGCAGCTGTTACAGACTGATATTGTTGACTCTATTGAGCATACCCTGAAGGAAACAGGAATCAATCCGCGTAATTTAACATTGGAAGTTACGGAGAGTCTGGCAATTAATGATATGGCAAGAATGAAAGAGATTCTAAGCAATATTAAGAAGCTTGGTGTCAGGATTGCACTTGATGATTTTGGAACAGGATATTCATCCCTGAATCATATCAGAGAAATTCCGCTTGATGTGATTAAGGTTGATCAAAGCTTTGTAGCTGAGCTTGCAGAGGATCAGTATCTGCAATCCTTTATTAAAATGGTCGGGGAATTGGCAGCTGCAATTGGTGTTAAAATATGTGTAGAGGGCGTGGAAACCAGAGAACAGTATAAGATTCTTGAAGACATGAGTGTCAGAATGGTGCAAGGATTCTATTTTGACCGTCCGATGCAAAGAAGTGCTTTTGAAGAAAAATATATCAGGTAATAGATTCGTAAGATTATGAGTTTCGTAATTGTCCGAATCCATTTTTTGAAAAAAATTTAAAAAGAAGGGTTGACAAATCCTGTGGGATTGTACTATTCTGGTAGATAAGTTGTAAAAATGAGTAACTGATTGTGTGAATTTTTTGAAAGGAGGTAATTATATGTATAGCATTAACTTAATTCATTATAGCGATACTGTAACAGTTCGTATAACAGCACATGACTATAGTTTAATAACAAGAGATTACCTCTGTCATGGAGTTAATAGTATTTTTTGACCGCAGTGTGTTTGAGAAGAAAAACCGCTGTTTGAAGCGGTCATAGTATTATTTCTGCTTATTTGACGTGGTGTCTCCTGACATCACGTTTTTTATTTACGGCAAGTTTATCGTTTTACTAAATAGGAGGAAGAAATGAAAAAGATATCAAGTTATATATGGAAATACAAATGGGCATACGCGTTTGCATTATTATGCATGATTATCGCAGTGTCACTCGACATGCTGGCTCCACAGCTGACAAGACTGATTATTGACAAGGTTGTGGTAGACGGACAGATTTCATTATTGCCCACTTTACTGATTGGAATACTGGTTGTAGGAGTGGGAAGGTGTATCTGTCAGTATTGTAAAGAATACCTGTTTGATGCTACATCTGCAAAAATCGCGACAGAAATCAGACGTAATCTGTTTACACATATTCAGAGTTTGTCAATGGACTTTTTTGACAAGAATAATACCGGAGAATTAATGGCGAGAGTAAAGGATGATGTTGACCGAATTTGGAATTCGCTTGGCTTTGTCGGGATGCTGATCATTGAGGTATGTATTCATACTTCTATCGCGCTATTTTGTATGTACCAGACTAATGTGAAATTAGCGATCATTCCGACGATTGCACTACCATTGGTAGCGGTATTTGCAATTATCATGGAGCGAAAGCTGGGTGTAATTTACGGAGAAATCAGTGAAGAAAATGCGAAGCTGAATACAGTTGCGGAAGAAAATCTTGCAGGGGTGCGTACCGTAAAAGCATTTGCACGGGAAAAACATGAGATTTCAAAGTTTTTATCTCACAATAGCCGCTACTATGAATTGAATATGAAGCAGTCGCGTGTGTATGTAAAATACTTTCCACTGTTTCAGTTTGTTACCAGACTCTTGCCGATCTCAGCTTTGATTCTGGGGGGCTACTTTGTAATCGGTGATGAGATGACTTTGGGTGAGCTGGGAGCTTTTGTTGAGTATTCACATAATATTGTCTGGCCAATGGAGATGCTTGGATGGCTGACAAATGAATTATCTGCAGCGCGTGCTTCCAATAAAAAATTTAAAGCAATTTATGCACAAACGCCAACGATTACTGAGAAAGAAAATCCGGTTAAACTTGGAACTGTCAAAGGAGATATCAGATTTGAGCATGTCAGCTACCATAAAGAAGATAAAAAGAACATTCTTGCTGATATTAATTTTCACATTGAACCTGGAAAGACCATAGGAATCATGGGCGCAACTGGAGCAGGAAAATCTTCTATCGTCAGTCTTCTACAAAGACTGTATGATGGATCTGAAGGAGCTATTTATCTGGATGGAGTGAACATCAAGAATTTGTCTTTGAATGAGCTTAGGAAGAGTATTTCACTGGTTATGCAGGATGTCTTTCTGTTTTCTGACACCATTACAGACAATATTAAGTTAGGAAAGAGAGATTATGTTGATTTTAAGACGATCCGCCGTGCGGTTACAGATGCACAGGCTGTTGACTTTATTGAGAATCTGGAGAATCAATATGAGACAGTAATCGGAGAACGTGGAGTTGGTCTTTCAGGTGGACAAAAACAAAGGATTTCAATTGCACGTGCCATTGCGAAGAAAGCTCCAATTCTTGTGCTGGATGACTCAACTTCAGCTCTTGATATGGAGACGGAACATGAGATACAGCGTTCATTGGCATCTCTTAAATCAACAACAAAAATTATTATCGCACATAGAATATCCGCTGTCAGAAATGCGGATGAAATTATTATTCTGGATGAGGGACGCATTGTTGAACGTGGTACTCATGAAGAATTACTTGCCAAAAAGGGAATTTATCATTTGACCTATATGGCACAATACGGAGACTATTTAGCTACTATCGCATAGATGATGGTGATACTTAAGAAAGGGGTGCATGTATGCCCATAAATTCAATTAAAAGTGATGAAAAGACAATAGAAGTGTCAAAAATGAAGACATTACTTCGATTGTTCCGATATTTACTCACATATAAACTGCAGATTGTATTTGTAATCATTATAATGGCAGTCTGTGTAGCTGTTACGCTGATCAATCCACTATTGATCGAGGAGGCAATCGACCATTACATAAAGTAACGTGATTTTAACGGTTTGTTACATCTTGGTATTTTTGCAGTTGTGATCAATGTTACCATGGTTTTGTTAATTAAGCTTCGTATGTGTATCATGGCTAAGGTGACAAATCAGATCCTGCTGAGTGTCAGACAGGAATTATATACGCATATTCAAAAACTGGGATTTCAGTTTTTCGACAGCAGGCCGACCGGTAAGGTGCTCGCAAGGATCATTGGTGATGTAAATGCACTTAAAGATGTACTTGGAAACTCTGTGACAACATTGATTCCTGATTTCATTACAGTGTGTTCGGTTGTTACAATCATGTTTATCAAAAATTACAAACTTGCTTTTGCTGCACTGATCAGCCTGCCTTTGATGATCGCGGGAATGTGGTATATCCAGATATTTTCGCATAAGAGGTGGCAGATCCACAAAAAGAAATCCTCTAATTTAAATGCGTTTTTACATGAAGATCTGGCAGGTATGAGAATCATACAGAGCTTTTCTGCGGAAGATGAAACAAGAGATACTTTTGATCAGCTGTTAAAGGAACATAGAGATTCTTTTTGCAGTGCGGTCAGACTCAATGATGCATTTGGGTCTGTCATTGATTTTTGCTGGGGACTTGGAACCATATCGTTGTATTTCGTAGCGATCAAGGTCCTTGGAATCGAACAGGTAACGATAGGAACATTAATGGCATTTGGAACCTATATCACGATGTTCTGGTCGCCGGTTATGAATCTGTCAAATTTCTATAATCAGCTGATAACCAATATTTCAGGTGCCGAGCGTATTTTTGACATTATGGATACATCACCGGAAATAGAAGATGAGCAGGGGGTCAGTGATCTTCCGACGATTAAGGGAGAAGTTAGATTTGAGCATGTATC
The DNA here is from genome assembly GCA_012515365.1 of Clostridia bacterium. The sequence continues at coordinate 1,888 of JAAYYM010000357.1, read as the reverse complement.
CTTTGCATATGATCAGGAGACCAACATATTAAACGATGTCAGTTTCTTAATCAAACCGGGTGAGACCATTGCGCTTGTCGGCCCGACCGGTGCAGGTAAGACAACGATCGTTAATCTGATCAGTAGATTTTATGATATTCAGGAGGGACATATTTATATAGACGGGTATGATATTAAAGAGGTTAGAGTGGAGAGTCTGCGAAAACAAATGGGTATTATGACGCAGGACAATTATCTTTTCTCAGGAACCATTAAAGATAATATCCGTTACGGAAAGCTTGATGCCACAGATGAAGAAATTGTGGAAGCAGCAAAGGCTGTTAATGCGGATGGTTTTATTATGAAGCTTGAGAAGGGATATGATACGGTATTAGAGGAGCGTGGAGGTGGTTTGTCAATCGGTCAGAAACAGCTGCTTGCATTTGCAAGAACAATGATTTCCATGCCTAAGATACTGATTCTTGATGAGGCGACTTCCAGCATAGATACAAGGACAGAACTGCTGGTACAAGATGGAATTGAGACTCTGCTTAAAGGCAGAACTTCTTTCGTAATTGCTCATCGTCTGTCGACGATACAAAAGGCCGACCGAATCTTTGTCATCGATCAAGGTGGTATTCTGGAGCAGGGAACTGTACAGGAACTGCTAGACAAGAAAGGTGCATACTACGATTTGTATCAGGCACAATTCAAAAATATTTCATAGCGAATTAGTTGAGGAGGGTTGCATTTCATAATGTGACCCTTTTACCATTTATGCAGCTAGAAAACAAAAGCTGATTTGCAAACATTTGCAGCGACTTCGTGAACTAACTCCTAACGCAGGCTACACAATCTCAGTAAACTTCGATTGTAAGTCTGCGTAAGGAGTGGATTTCACTCAATCTAAGAACGCAAATTATTGTTTGCCAATCAGCTTTTGTTTTCTTTCCGATAGATTTTGAGGAGGGTTGCATTATGAAATGCAACCCTCCTCAACTGATTCATTTATTATGTAGGGTGATCTTCGGTTAGATATTCCGGACGATATAGATTGTCGCGTAGCATTTTTAGATAATTAGAAAACTCTGAGCTCATTGCATCGATGTCAGGATCGTTTCCCCAAAATGCTTCTTTCATGAATCCGGCAGAGCACCATTCGATCATATTTCTGATATAAGACACATCTACATGCTCTTTAAATTTTGTAAGATCAGCCTGTTGATAGAAGTCTGCATAAAGCTCTTTTATGGCATTTTGCTTATCATCCTGTGTGAGTGCTGATAATGCATCAGGATGATTCTCAAATTTCAGGCTGTCAAAAAACTGCTGCATATATGGATAATTCTTCATAACTCGTGTTTTAGCTTGTTCAATCTGTTTCTGCAATTCAAAAAAATCTGTTTCATCCTTCTTTACGGTCTGATTTACTTCAAGAGTCATAAATCTGACACTGTAATCATAGATAAAGGAAAATAATCCTTGTTTACTGATAAAATAGTGAAAAAGAAGTCCCTTAGAAATGCCCGCCTGTTTAACAATAACGTCTGTACTGGCTCTTTTGTATCCATTCTCCCCGAATACCTTTAATGCTGCATTGATGATGGAATCCTGCTTCTCCTTCTTAACATCGAAGAATTTTTGATTCATGTAACTTACCCTTCCTTTCGTTTACTCATGCAAGCTTGACTTTATTAGTCAAACTTTATGTTAACATAAAGAAAAGGGGATAGCAAGAAAAATATTCATCAAATGGTATTATTTTCTTGGTTTATATGGCGGATCAGAGGGATATCCTCCTGCGAATTTCTGCATGGTCCTCGGAATGGCATCCATAGAATTTTTCCAGTCGGCGTCTTTGTTGCGATAATCAAATTTATCAACAAACCAGGAAATGTCAGTCTGAATT
>JAAYYM010000356.1 GCA_012515365.1 Clostridia bacterium | reverse complement strand
AGAGGTGCTGTGTGTTACCGATCTGAGGAATAGAAATCGTTTTCCCATCCAAATCCTTTACACTTTCTATTGCAGACCCGGCAGACTTTACCAACTCTGCACCTGCATTAGACGCTCCTGCAATGACCGTAACATCTCCCTTTGATTTCACATTTGCACTGATGGCAGGTACCGGTCCAATAAAGCCAATATCAATCGCCCCGGAAAATAATGCTTCTACCTCTGCCGGTCCTGCATTAAAAGCATTCCATCGAATAGAAACCTCATCTTCTGTCGATGTCGCGCCCTTATTAAGTGCTTTCTCAAGAGTACCTTCCTGCTTCATATACAAAGCCTGCCCGTGAGTCACATTATTAAAATATCCTATATTTACTTTCAAACCCTTACTACTTCCCTGACTGCCGCATCCTATCAGCGCAAAAGCTACTACCGCAAAAACCGTCAAACAAATCCCGATACTCCCCTTTTTTGTTTTCATAAGTTTCCTCCACTATAGATTCTAAAAATCCATCATTTTCATATGTATCATACTACCTTTACGACATATCGCGCAATACATTTTTTTACAAATAATTTCATTGATTTTATAAAATTATGACAATCTATAAAGTCTGAACGACTTTTACATATTCACTCGGGCTTATACTAAATCTTCTCTGAAAGCAGGATGAAAAATATGCTGAACTTGAAAATCCGCAAGCAAGTGCAATCTCCGTCATGGTTTTTCCACCGGACAACAGCATTCCTCGTGCTCTGTCCAGACGCATTCCGTTCAGAAACTCAATGGGTGCCTGTCCTGTCACTTCCTTAAATACACGTGAAAACTGCCCCTGAGAGATATTGACCTGCTCCGCAAGCTGTTCCAGCGTGATTTTCCCCTGCATATGACTATTCATATACGACACTGTCCTGTCTACCTCCAACCGATCGTAAAGCATATGTACCGATGGTTCATATGTGCCCTCAGTTGTCATTTTCCCCTTAAGCACAGAACGTACCACAACGTGCACGATCATTTCAGCCATACTATCCAAAAGACCATAGGATTCATATTCTCTGGATTCAATCATAAAGGTTCGAAGCAATCCCGCAAGCTCCGGTGAAGGAACATAGGCTTCTCCCTTGTATACCGGAATATTCTTAGCATATTGCAGAAAAGTCATTTCAAACAATGCCTTATCAATCACAATTGCAATATAGCTCTGAAAGAAATCCACCTGTACCTCTTGATGGCTGATGCCGGGAGACATTGCCGACAGACATTTTCCATCGGTCAGCGGAAGACTCATTTGCTTTCCTTCTACAATGAAATTTGATATCGGCTGCATATAATAGATAAAGCTATATGCCGGATGCGTATGATTCGGACTTAATGCAAACGGACACTGTCCGGTCGCTGGTATGAAAAGACTGACCTGCGGATGCAGAAAACATTCCAAACGTTCAAACATACTCTCTGCCGTCTTTGGGTCAATCTCTCCTACCAATCGATTTAGTAATTCAATTTTCTCTTTCTCACTGTACATATTTACAATCCTCTGATTCAAATCTCCATCTTTTCCATAAATCATAACAGAAAGAGGTGTTTGTTTCAACGCCAATACTTGGAGCCGTCTCGCTCTCGGCTTAAAAAGCCATAATCTACAAGCTCTCTCCTTAGTAAGAAGTAGTCTTCGAACGTATGCCACTGTTCACATATCTCATTTACCTGCTTTTCAGAATATACTTGATTTGGCTCAAATTTTTCGCTCAGATATTCAAATACTGCTCGCCTGGCCTTTTGTTTTCTGGGCAGCTGAATCACTT
>JAAYYM010000355.1 GCA_012515365.1 Clostridia bacterium | reverse complement strand
GTTACTCTTGGAATAAATAATGTTACAAATGAGAGTAAGGCAACAATGTTTGCTTCACCAATATTTACTACACAAGTAACATTACCGGCTATAACATATATACCATCAGCAGGAGTATTAAATTTTAACTCTAATGATGTAACGTTAACTCACGGATCAAATGTCCTGACATTGGCTGGTGGTAATCTTGCTCTTGGAGCAAATAATCTTACAATGACAGGTTCAATAGGTGCAACAGAAGGAAGGGTAACGAAAGGATGGTTTGATGAAATTGAAGTTACTAATCTTATTACCTTACCTCAATTTCTTACTCCGCTTGATAGCGCTATTACTCAGCTCGGATCTTCACTAAAACCAATCCATTCATTATGGTTAACACCGAATTCTCCTATTTATTTCGGATTTCCTGTTGGAGCTTATTTTCAGGGGTTTGATAATAGAATCTGGTCACATGGAGACTTTACTATAGTTGGTGATCTTGGTAGTTATTCTCAATATGTTAATCGGGCATATATCGATACTTTAAGTAACAATTATACATTATCAACTTATATAAGTTCTAATGGCATTTATGCTGATACTTATACTGGAGCAAGAGTTGGAACATCGACTATTTCAAGAATTCCTAATGGATACTTTACTAATCTTTATATTCATAATCTTCCAACTACTACTACAAACGATACTCTTTCTACAATGGAATATGTAAGGACTAATAAGCGTGTAATGCTTGACAGTCTTAATAAAGTACAGACTATTCTTGGTCCTGCAACAGGTTCTGAAAACTATTCGGTTGAGAACTACGGAGCCACCGGCACGGGCGATATAGTGTTAAACACGGGGCCAACACTGACTACCGTTAACATCACCGATGTAATCAAACTAACGCCCACGGCCTCACCTCCTGCGGGAGCGACAGAGGGTATGATCTATGCTGACACGGATCATCACCTGTACTATTACAATGGGACAAGCTGGGTTTCAATGACTGACTGATATGAGAAAGATTCTTACTATACTACTGCTTGCCTTCAGCCTTACGGCGTGGGGGACAAAATACTATGTTGATGAATCTGGGAACGATGGAACGGGGGATGGCTCTGTCGGTAATCCGTGGGCACTGGTTTCTTATGCCTGTACGCAGGCAACAATGGCGGGAGATACAATTTACGTTAATCCGGGGACAATTAACGAAAGCGCACGAATAAACCTTGCGCGGGGAGTTCATCTATTAGGCGATAGTACAGATATACCAAAGATTATCAGCACTTATAGAGATGCGAGTTATTACGCGGTTTGGTTAGCAGACGAGACTGTGCAAGACGGTAATCAGAGCATTTCATATCTACATTTTGACGGGAGTAATTATACCGCATACGGAGCAATAATGATTTCAAGGAGGAATAATGTTGATATTCACCATTGCACTATAAGCTACTTTGAGTTTTGGGGAGCGAGGTTTTATGTAATCAATGACGTAGGGGCAGTAAGCCCGACGAGAGCAAGTGGTAATAAATTTAGACATAATACAGTGATTAATTGTGCCGGATATGGCGCTAATGGTTATGGTGGTTGTGGTATGGATGGACAGGAGGATTTCTATATAGGGTATAATGACTTCATACAAAAGAATACTCCGGGATTAAACGGGATGCCAATTAAGTGCGTAAATGGGAATATTAAAAATGGCAAGATAGTATATAATAATATTTATCAAAATCCCTTTACAAGTGAGGAACATTGGGACTTTTCGATTGAGATATGGGATATCAGGGGGGGGGTAGAGATTGCGTACAATTATTTAGAAGGTTCTATTGATCTGGGCGGAAAAATAAATGTTAAGGGTGAATATGATTATTGCGCATGGGTACATCATAACGTAATGGGGCAACCGACGCAATCATTATACGAGCATACGAGAGGCTTTATTCTTGAGGCTCATTTAAATAATGAGGACATAATCATTGAGAAAAATTATGTAAAAAACACAGCAACGGGATTAGGATTTGGTCAACCCGAACCTTCTGAGGCAACAGTATTTAAAAATATCAGAATAAGCCATAATATATTTGAGAGCATGGGTATAACGGATGCTTTAGCAACCCATAGTAAGGGATGGGGAATAAAAAGCTCTGATCCGGCAGATTGGCAGACGGTAGATAATTGGGAAGTATATAATAACGTCATTACTGCAAAAGAAGGTACATATTCAACCATGTGGGGAATAATGATACCTCCGATGGTATCTACAAATATAAAAATCAGAAACAATATAGTTGTAGGATTTGATTATGCGGGTGTTTTTGGTTATAATGACGGAGATCCGGATATTACTTGTGATTATTTATGGATCGAGAATAATTGTCTTTATAATAATGGCAATAACAATGTTCCAAGATATGGTCCTGACTATTCGCCGACACATAATACCACTCAAAACAACATAACCACCGACCCGACTTTTGTTTCTTCGTCAGACTTCCACCTTCAGTCAACGTCTCCCTGCCGTGATGCGGGAATAGATGTGTCTACAATCACCGGAGGCACAGACTTCCACGGTGCTTCCCTTTACGGGGCAGCCTATGACATAGGGGCGTTTGAGTACCAAGGCACAGGAAGAGTGCTCTTAATCATTGATGATAAAATTGCGACAATCAACTACAAGATACCATTAATAGATCATTAGTAAACAAAAAAAAAGGAGGACAATTTAAATCCTCCTTCTTCAATTAATTGTTTAACCTGTTATCCAGTTACTTCTTCTGGTTGTACCATACTTCCACCAGCGAGTTCCGTGTAATGAATGACCTCAAATGATACTCCGGTTTTCCAGTCAATCACTATTGGCAATCTCCATTCTTCTGCTTCAGTAACAATGTATGGATTAACCTCTTTTCCTACGTATAGGTCTTTTGCTATTGACGGGGGGATGTCATCCTGGTCGAATGCTACAACGAAATATCTTCTGACGTTCTTCATTGATCCGTCTTTACCGTCACGCATCTTATATGGAAGAATAATGCCTGATTCGGTTTTAAACTCATCTGCAGCAATAGATTTTACGAATATCCGTCCGTTGTATGGCTTGACATAGCATACAGGGATCTCGATTCTCATTGTCTTTGCAATGTCTTCATAAGTCTGCTTTTCTTTCTTCGGAAGAGTGACTCCATTGAAGTTCGGATCTACTTTCTTTGTAATAGGAAATATTACTCCACGTTTAGGCTCAGGCTGATCTTCGATAGCTTCAGATAATCTCTGATTTCTTTTCTCTCTTTCTTCTCTTTTATTCATTTTTCAATCATATTAAATTATTGTAATTTAATTTTTATACTGTCAAGACTAAATCTCCTCTGGGTATAAGTAATGCTATCGCAGATAATGATATCTTCCCGTTTTAGCGTATCAGGATAGAACCACACGCTATCAATCTTAACATTATCTAATTGGCCGGCCTGGGGAAAGCTCACAGAATCTCCACTGAGGGTAGTGAACCATCTTGTGATTTCGTTCATAGCTCTTTGATGAAAAGCGAATGCCTCTTTTCGGTCATTGAACCACCTTTCGTGGCCACAGTCATTTGAAATTTCCGTTTCATACCAAAAAGAGTTACTTTCTCTTCCAAATTCGTCTGGTGGATTACTTTTAGGTACGCTCGTCATTACAACGATGCACCACGTTACAATATATTTCCACATTTTTCAATCGTATTTAGTGCTTAACATTTTCTCAAATTTATTGCATTCTTCCCAATAAAGATCCTTATTTATCGGTAATTCTATGATCAATTCACGATCAATATAATCACATAGTCTGTCTGCTTCTTTGGGATAATGCGTTCTTACGATGTTTTTAGCCTTCTCCTTGTCAAAGCATGCGTCGAGACCAAGTGTAGGGAATAAATTATTCCCGGATAGAATAGGGATTGAGTCACGAACAATACTGAAATGACGACATCCAAGGAATCCCGCATTCTCCTTATAAAGTTCAGCGGCAGGATGAGATGCAGTAAAAAATACGTTCTTTTTTGTAAGATCAATCATAGGAGCATATTTTTGTGCTTCCTGACCCCACAGAAGAAAGATCGTTCTTCCTTTTTGATTCAATGCTTCTATTACTGCTTTAATTACGATTTCCCAGCCGATGTCCTTGTGGCTACCTGGCTTGCCTTCCTCTACTGTAAATGCTGTATTAAGCAATAGAATCCCTCCCTTTGCCCATTTTTCAAGATTGGGTGTAGGAAAGAATTCCTCCATAGTGACATTATGATAGTATTGAATATTCATATCACGATAGATTTCCTTGAAGATTATCTGAAGAGACTTTGGGATCTCTTTTTGTCTTGAAGAAAAGGCAAGTCCGTCAGCTGTCCCTGGAGTATGATACGGATCTTGTCCGAGAATTACAACTTTCGTATTATCGAACGGACATAGATCGAATGCTCTCCAAACATCTTTCCCTTCCGGATAGATGTTCTTTGATGCTCGTTCCGCCTTCAGAAATGCTTTTATTTCCTGCATTTTCCCTGACTGCAGAACCGGTGCAAGTATTGTGTTCCAGTTATTCATATATTCTTCTTACTGATATTCTATGAAGATCAAGAATATTTGAGTTTGCGTATAATATTTTAGCAAAGTGTCTTGCTTCTTTTGCATTTGCAAAATGACGAAACTCCTCTTTTAATACATCATTTTTTTTTGTCCAATAAATAAATCGATACTTATTCATTTGAGATTAATTGTTTTTGGATTCATAAAGAACCGGTTATCCTTATAATGGCTTGCAGGCTTAGGATATATTCCATATTCCATATTAAGATGAGGAATAAGCTGATCAATGTATTCTGCCATATCCCTCTTCTTATAAGAGCTGAAATCTTCTATTACAGTAACAAGCTTTACAGTTCCGTCAGGCATTTGAATTCCCTTTTCCTGGCTTCTTAGCTCTGCAAAGAGATGATTGTGTATTTCCTTGTCAGTCCATCCGGCGAAGACATTAGAGGCCATGCATTCTCTCCGAATTATACCCCCGAAGTAATATCCCCATTGATTAATGGAGATCTCTTCTTCTAATTCTTCAATTATTGCATAGCCTCTTTTGCCCTCAAGGACTTTACGCTTATACTCCAACATCTCTTTATCATCCCATATAAACTTTCCATTTATGACTGAGAAACGATGCTGAAATTTAAGCTCTCTCATCACCACTCACTTCCGTCGGCGATAGGAGGAGCCGGGGCCGGAGCCGGAGCCTGTGCTGCAGGAGATGATGTTGTGCCTGAAGACTGATCTTCAACAAAGAATTTTGCACCATACCTTATGAATTCCTCAGAAGTCTTAACCTTCTCTTGAAGCCATTTCGGCATTTTCTCGAAATGAGTTCTGTCAAAAGGCTTTTTCCCTTCAACGATAGGTTCCCAATCCCAAACATAGGATTCATTTACCTGAGGAGGACATTCCATCCCTTGCGGAATCTGCATGATCGAATTGAATTCAATCATCGTATTCTCATTGGTGATCTGAGTTATCGACTGACCGAGATATTTCTTCTTGGTTTTATGGATAAACTGCAGCAAACATTTCTTACCTATCATTACTGACGGATCGAATCCCTTTTGCTCTTCAGCGCTGAAAGGTCTTCCTCGCCATTGTGAGATAAGCTTTGCCAGGTTGCTCTCCTTGTTTGTGCTGAAAGTGAGCTCAAGACCTACAACGAAAGGCTGTAGTCCTTTTTCTTCATCAAATACTGCCTGAAGTTTAGGCATTTCCCATGTGATGATCATTTTATCGGAAGTTCCCTTGTTTACGCCTTTGATGATTACCGGGATAGTTCCGATGTGAATAACTGAGTAACATCTTGCGACAGTTGTCTGTGGTTCTGGTAGCGGTACCGCTTTGAATGTTCCACCATCTTTTGCCTTCATTTGAATTTTGTGTTAGTTAAACAATTAAGTGATTTAAATAAAAAATAAATTTTCGTCTATATAAGGCTTAAGCGTTGATATATTTATTCGTTTCATAAAGTTTTTTCTTCCCCACTTGAATGTATGTGGAGAATAATCACTTAGAGATTGACATATGTAGCATTCTGTATCGTTTATCTTCTCGTAAAATACAAATAAGTCATCTGTACCGATTGATACAACGTCTCCCTGCTCAAAGATTCCTGAGTTCATATCTGCGATCTTCTTATCCTGCATGCCGCGGACAAGCTTTTCATAAGCGATAAGTTCGGTCTCATGTATTACACAGCAGTATTGCCTGAATGTCCACGGCTTCTTTCCTCTCGATATGATCTCTTTATTCTTATCTCTAAGTTTGAATAATTCTTCACGGCATTGAACGATACGTCTTAAGTGATTCTCCTTTTTTGTATTTGCCTGTAAAACTCGATATGCCTGAAGAGATATGACTCCGGGCTTTCTTGCTCTTGGTTGTTTCTTGCCAACAATATTCTTCTTCCTTGTTTTTTTCTTTTTTTGGGCGAACCATGTAAATGTGCCGAAGTTTTCTATAACTGCTCTTTTCTTTTGCTGTAAGAATCCTATTAATCCTTTCTTCGAAAAAAAGGATGATATCACCAAATGAACTTCATCCAGTGATATCGTCCTTCCTTCTTTTTCTGCATCTGCCTGTATTGCTTTGATAAGATCAGGCATTGTTCGCGGACCCTGATAGTCCTTGTTAGGCTTTACTACGATACGAGTCATCAATGTAAAACTTTATTCCCGGTATAGAGACCTTGTTATTCTGAAGGTCATCTTTTATTTGTTCCCCATTCTGTCGCATATAGTCCCTAACTTTTTCTTCGCTGATCGTGAAGAATTCTCTCGGGACAATATGTTCTTCAACGACAACGAATTTAAGAATTTTTGCGACACCCTTGCGTGCCTGGTCATAAGTTTTTTCAAAACTTTTTACTTCAGTCTTTATCTCTCTTTCAACCTTTCTTTCAAGAACTTCTTTCGTTTCATTTGACTGCACCCCGGCTTCTGTTTTTGCCTCGCTGATCTTTGCTATTGCATCTTCACGAAGCATTTTGCTTTCTCCGTTTAGGTTATGAAGATTGATTTTATGCTTTGCAATACGATCTCTGATCTTACTGAGCATTTCTTCTGCCTGAGATGAATAATGCTTGAATGATTCTGCCTTTGGAACCTTTGTTACAATAAGAGTAACCAGGTCATCACAATCAGACTCTTTGATACATCCGATAGATGTCATCTGATTTCCGTCTTTTGTAATCCAGAGTCCTCCGTATATCCTTGCATTAAGTTGTTGTTCTATTCTGAATATCTTATTCATCTCCTCACGTTTTTCTTCTTCAAGCGCTGCAATCTCTTTCATCTTAGCTTCTTCCTGAGCTTTAATCATTGCAGCCTGAACAACTTTATACCTTGCAATTTCTTCATTGATCCTTTTCTTTGCTTTTTCAAGAGGATCAGTCATTGTCTTAGCATATTCATCGATTGCTTTGCCGGTATTGAAATATGGAGCTTTTAAAACCTGTCTTACCTTTTCAACATTCTTAAGGACTTCATGAACTTCTGAGGACATATTATCGGCCGCCATAAGATTATCTTCTGTCTCGATCTTAATGGCAAGAGAATAATCTGTGTATTCCTTGATTTTGTCATGGACTTCCGGAAACTTGTTTTTCAGATCCTCTGTTTTAATTAAGGCATCTGTTGAAGGGACAAACATCTCTTCTTTTTCTTTTGTGTTCTTGGCTTTCATAATAACTTTTTTAATTACATAATTATGTTTCTTGTATAAAATGTCAATGTATTTCCGGACCTTTTCAACTTTCTGTTTCATTAGTTCTATGTCCTGAATTTCGTCATCACAAAGTTCAACTATCCTTAGTCTTGGATTATAATGGACTTTGTTAAGACGCAGTTTCCTATGAATATAGTATCTCTTACGTTTCTCTCTACGGCGCTCAATTCCGGCAAAATCTGTAGGCTTAATACTTTTTGTAATATCCTTTCCCGGTATGAGCCCGCGGGTTTTGGAAGAGGATTTTGAGTTCATCGTCTGATACATTCCTTCTGTGAAGTTGAGTTTTACCTTTCTTTGGATGTTCCAGTGATACTGTTACTGTCATTGTTGTATAATATACGTCCATTCGTATCGGGCTGAAATCAACCATTTTTGCATAGCTGACAAGCCGGGTCTCAACGTTAACATTTATATTCTTCCATCCGAACATATTTGCTATTACGTTGAGCTCGGCTATTCTTGTCATTGCGTATTCATCATTGAAATCTTTAAGTTTCATTATCAATAAAAATTTGATTTAGTGAGTTCATCGACTTCCTCAGCATCAGACATATCTATTCTGATACTTCCGAACCCGATTTTACTTTTTGAAACTTTTGTTCGTGCTTTCGAATATGCCTGTCTCATGTTGTGAGCCTTGACGGTTACTATCTTTTCTCCGACAAAATAAATCTCTACTCTGTATGTCTTAAGTTTTCTTGCCATAATTAAAATCCTTCAAACATTGCTTGATTTGCTTCGTGATATGTTTTAAATGGAAAATACTCGTGCTTTGTTAAGTCATCAGGCATTTGCCCATAGTATCTTCGACTTACTCTGTCGAATGAGAATGTAGGTGGATTTACGTCAATAGTCAGTTCTCCTGCGGCCTTGAAATCCTTATTTTTCTGTACATGGAACTCGGTTATGAGATTCTTCCAGTCAGATAAGTTTTTCCTATGTATGCAAAAGGCCGAATAAGACTTTATCCACCATACTTTTCCTCCCGTAAGGGTAAACACTGTTGGTGCCTTTTCGATCGCAACAGGAGTCTTAGGATGATGCGAGATTACATTTATAAGGTTATGTTTAGTGGTAAACCTTACTTCAAGGCTTAACTCATGTTC
>JAAYYM010000048.1 GCA_012515365.1 Clostridia bacterium | reverse complement strand
TCCATCAATATTTTATCAGCCGACAGCCCCTTCCATCGATCTAGTATGATCGGGGTGATCTTGTTCAGTTTCGTGTTTTCCTCGTTTTTCTGTTGCTCTGCAATATCAACAACATCAAGAGGGGTTGGGTTGATATTCATTCAGATGACTCCTTTCCTTGATATATGTTAATAGTACCATATTCAATATTTAATATCAAGTATTTTAATATATTATTATATAATATTATATTAATATCAAACATTGCAAAGGTCTTCCTTTAACAGAAGCCCAGACATCCATCAAGAATTATGAAACATTTATTTCCCTGTATATAATGTTTGAGAAAATGAGAACAAAGCCATATAAAACCGCACGGGAAAACACTGGATTTTAATCAGGGGAGTACGTCAAAAAGCGTACAATTTAATATATTTTTATGTAATATTTTACAGAATGCACACTACTATTACAACTTTACTGTAGCATCTCAATTTTACCCACATTATAACGCCATTAGGATGGTATTCACCCGAGGTTTTTTCCTTTTCATTCTAAATCAAGTATAATTTTACTGTAATACGTCTTGAAACTGTGGATTTTGGAGGCTTGTTCTAATGGAAAAAGAAATCGGCATCAACTCTGCTTATGATGGCCAATATGAAGAAGTAGAGCCCATCCCATCATTAAACCTTCCGGAACTGAAAGAACTAAAATGCATAAAACCGAAGGATAATGATCATGAAATGCTCTTCTATGTTTCTCCAGCGAAGAAAGTAAATCACTGTTGCCCTGAATGTGGATCATACTATACCTATAAGCATGGAGAAGCTGATGACAGAATCGTTTCAGATATCAGTATGGGAAGAACTAGAGTAATGATTCAAGCGAAGGTTCCGCGTTTTAAATGTAATGACTGTAACGCAACATTTTCTTTTCCGTACAAATCCTTCCTCCCTGGCAGGCAATTTACAGTTCGACTCTACGATCAACTTAGAGCAGCTGTACTAAGTCAGCCCTTATCGACCCTTGCAAAAGAGCATAATTTTAGTGTTGCAACAATTTCAGCAATCCTGGAGGAGGTGGGTGAAGAATTAGATGCAACCCATAAACTCATAGCACCCCGGGTTCTTGGGTTAGATGAGAAATGGATCATGCACAAACCAAGAGCCATTTTCGTTGACAATGAAAATGGTATCTTGCTTGAAATGAAAAATGATAACAAGCGAGATACCATTAAAACTACGATTGAATCAATGGAGGGCTACGGGGATATTGAGGTGGTAACCATTAATATGTCGAACTCTTATAAATCAACCATTAAAGAGATTTTACCACACGCTTACATAGTAGTCGACAAGTTTCATATGTTCCAAGATTTGAAAAACAAAACATCTAAGACAAAGACATTCTTGATGAGTTATTTAAGGGAACAGGTCAATAAGATTCCTGAAGAAGGTCAAAGAAAGATAAAAAATGACCTACTGACTCGTATGGGCAAAGATTCCTACTTATTCAAGTTTAACGAAGAAAACCTTCTGCAAAGTGAGAAACGTTCTTCATTAATGGCTGAAGCCTGCAAGATGTTTCCGGAGATCAATACCCTACGCTTGCTGCATTATGGATTCCTTCGAATCTATTCATGTGAGAATGAAGATGATGCCGTGAATGCCTTAAATAAGTGGAGGAAGTTGTTTAAAAGGCTTGATAAGATGCTGTTTAAGGAATTCTTTTCATTCCGTAATACGACGCAAACATGGCATGAAGAAATCATAAATTATTTCAAGCCCGGCTGTCGACAGAATAATGGAACAGCAGAAGGTCTTAACTCACTCATCCAGGCCATCAGTATTCAAGGGCGTGGATATGGATACAGGGCTCTTAGAGCGAAAGCTCTTTACTATAAACACGCTAAGGCCCCCGATCGAACCTTCACAAAGAAAGAACGTGTATTCAAGCCGGTAATAAAGTTTGGAACAAAGTTCGACCTTTCCGTAGACCGTCCAGAATACAAAGTGGTTACTTACTCTGTCCCAGTTAGAGGTTCATATATTGAAAAGTTAAACAAAGAAGATCTATGGTAATAAAATGAGCCAGTAGAATTATATGTCTACTGGCTCTC
>JAAYYM010000354.1 GCA_012515365.1 Clostridia bacterium | reverse complement strand
TTATAAACGTCAGCTTAATAAACGATATTTGAAAACAGGCAAGTGCACAAGATACACTTCTTTCGAAGAAAACAATACACTTTGTGCAACTTGCTATGATTAATCCGTGAGTTTCACGGATTCAGGTAGGAGTTAATAAATTCTAAAATACTGTCTTGCCTCTCCCGTATAATTCCCGATACCGATAATAGATACATGCGCACCATTCCCTTCAAAGTTTGGACCTTGATTTCCGGTATAATGAAGTATATAATCACGGTCTTTCTTAAGTATCACGCCATTCACCTTCACTTTAACAGAAGGTTTCACCTGATAACCTTTATAAGTTTGTTTCGGAATGTCCGATATTGTCGTGATAGAAGAATCAGATAAATCTCCCTTTATAATTGCAAAATGAGTCTGTAAAATTTTATTACTTTGTTTGGAGGTTTCTCTCCATCCTTTTCCTTTTGCATATAGCTGAATGGTGGCTTTTCCCACCTCTTTGTTATTTAGATATTTGATATCAAAGGCGGCTTTATTATTCAGTACAGTCTGCACTCCATTATCATCATTGATAATCGTGATCGCAGGAGTCTGTGCCTTTGCATTATAAACTATCTCATCCTGCAGGTTAACACATATCGTTGCACTGCTAAATTCAATTGGCTCAATGACAAAATTCTGCCTGATTCGTCCTTTATAGTTTCCTTTTCCTGCTATAATTACGCTTGCCTTCGATTTTTCATTTGTAGGATTAACATTGTTTTGATAAGAAAGTGTATAGTCAATCCCCTCCGTAAGCAGTTCTTCTGATGCCGCAAGACCATAGTCTGTCACCGTAGTATCTGGGGTGCATGCGTATCCACTATAAGGCTGTGCTTCGATTTCCTCTATCTGGATTAAATCATCAAGTAATGTCGTCTGAAGGTTACGTGGCAAAATCTTAAATGTAACTGTTTTTTCACCTGCGTACTCACCCATACCGATGATCTTCATTTTAGCAATACCTGCATTGATATTGTTATAAAACTCCAATCTGTAGTCTTCACCCTCAACTAGTTCCGGCATGTTTCTCTTTTCATATACCTTCACAGTCGATTTTTGACCTTCATCCAGCTGAAGCTGTTCGCCTCCATGATAGGTCACCGGCTGAACACCTGTTACGATAAAACGATCTGCAAGTACCTTATTTGAAATCTTAAATCGAATCTGTTTCTGTGGATCCTCAGAATCTCCAAGAGTACCGGTATAATTGCCTGTTCCTTGTATGATAACCCGTCCATATGACAATTCATTCGGATCTCCTGTCTCGTCCATATATGTAATCGTGTAATCTCTGCCCTTCTTTAACAGGATCGATTTAGTTCCCTCTATCATTGGAATATAAGTCACCGTCGTTTTTGGCGAAAGTGCTTTTCCATTGTTATAACGTGCATCAGCCACGGTAACCATAATCTCTTCAGATGACATCGGGCGTGGTTTAATTGAGAAAGTACGTTTGATACTGCCCTTGTAATTGCCCTTTCCTGTAATTATGATAGTCGGTGCTTTCCTTATATCAGCCTCTGCGACATTTAGATGATTGGTATAAGAAACCGTGTAATCTGTTCCTTTCTGTAAATCATGTCCTCCCACTTCAACAATTACATCAGGACATATTTTCTGTCCACTATATGCTGCTGCATATTGCTCTTCGACATAATGTTCACCAATTTTGACTGTCGTATCTGCATCAGTAAGTGTTTTCTTTACAATCTTAAAGGTTAATTTTCTGGTTCCGGAATACTGCTCTTTTCCAGTTATATAAACTGTTGCTGTTCCAACTTTCACATTATTATCATAACCCAATCTAAAGTTTGATAAATCAATCTTTGTTCCTGTCGCTTTGTCCTTTAATACAATATCATTGACAGGCTTTATTTCATCGCCATACAGATAGATCTGGTCTGGGATTTTCTCCGCCTTTAGTTTGGACACATCAATTCCTTTAATCTGATAAGTGACCTCTCGCTCTCCCGCATACAATCCAATCCCTTGAATCAATACCGTCGCCTTACCGGCTGATTGACAATTTCGATAAAACAAAACGTAATCTGTCTGTGGTTCAAGCGTCTTTTTACCATCCATAACGGTAACAGCCGGTGTATGCTCTGTGCCGTCATAGATAAATGAAGTTTGACTTAATGTCACCTTTGTATCCTTGATTGGTTTTCCAGTAATTTGAAATGTAGCTTCCTTTGTTCCAGAATAATTACATATATCTGAGTCAACAGCCGTAATTATGACTTTTCCATCACCCGGCTCAGTGTTATCTGCATAGCTTACCGTATAGTCAGTTCCATTTTTAAGGATCTTCGTGCCATCCTTTACAGTGACCTTCGGACAAAATTCTGTCTGAGTCTTCCACTGCTTTTGCTTATACTCAAGAGTCATGCTGACACGCTCTAAGGATGATTTTACAATACTGAAATTCTCAAATAACTCGCCCTGATAATTACCGATTCCTTTAATCCTGATAACTGAATCCTTCTGCTGAATCTCTTTTCGTTCTATGTTATCTATGTAAGAAACGGTATAATCTTCATTTAGATTTAATTCTTTTCCTTCTACTTCGACCCTAACCTGTGGTGTGACCGGTTTTGTAGTATACTCATACTCTTTGCTTTCTTGTTCTTGTGTGACTACTGCATTTAATAAACTGATTGGTTCAATTGAAAACTCCTTTACAATCGTTCCGGAATAATCACCGCACCCCTTAAATACCGCTTCAGCAATCCCTATATAACGGTTATTTCTGAAAGTAACCGTATAGTCCTGATTCAATACAAGTGGGGTGGCGCCCTCTTTGAGCGTTAATGCTGTCTGTGGCTCGATTTTTTGACCGGTATAGGTGTATTCAACAACATCATTTAAAAAAGATGCGTCACAATTTGTTTCAATATCAACCAGATCCAATAGTTTGGTGTAAGCTTTGATACGTGGTGTTTCACCACTAAGCTCCTCCAATGGGCTACTCTCCATATCATACCAATTTGCATTGCCTGAAAGATCTATAAAACTCTGCCCCTCTTCTGTTGCATTATAATAGGTTACATTTCCCAAGCCAGACCAGTCAAAATTTATTGTTTTATCTACATATATTTCTATAGCTTCTGATGTTTTATTTGTAACAACAACTGCAAATCTATCCCCGGGTTTAAGTTTAACCGGTTCATCTAATGAAACAGTATAAAACCCTTCATACGAAGTCGTATATTCCTTGGATGCTGCAAGTATTCCTGACTCCGGATCTCCTTCCTCGGTTGGATTAACATAGATATCAACCTGATAT
Organism: Clostridia bacterium; assembly: GCA_012515365.1. Next base: position 932 of record JAAYYM010000354.1, on the reverse strand, counting down.
TTTACATTCGCTGAATGAAACCCAACTCCAACTGCCTTTAATTCTTCCTGATTTTTCTGCTCTGTACTTACCTGAAACACATTTGCTGTTTTTGCATTTGCCGCAAGTCTCCTCGTTTGGTACGAAGCTGTGCCATCATAATGATAATTTTTATCATATTGCTCACGAGAATATGCATCAAACACACGTGCTCCATCGATGGTCTTATCTTCATAGGATATCCACATAAAACCGTTTTTCCCATAACCAGTTCCCCAACTATTTTTAATCAGCCATGCCCCCGGTTGTTCCGGGCGACGTCCCTCTTTAAAATTTTCTATCGGAAAGTTGTCATCCCAGCCGATGATGGATACAGCATGATTGATTGCACTCTCCCAGTCACAGTAAAAAGCAGCATTTGTATCGTCATAACAATCATCCGTATCTGGAGCATAATAGCAGGTTGCAGCTGCTCCATATTCCATGATCAGATTTTTGACTAGATCCCGCTCCGCTATATTAACCATAAATATATTTTGCACACGTCCGATCCCATCATATGCAATCTCATCGTTTAGTGAAAACTTACTCTCTACAATTTGATATGGTGCACTTGCTTCATCAACTGCACCGTACCAGTTAAGCAATGTAAATCCGGCATCATTATAATCTCCTCCACTATACAGATACTTTGTACCCATATCATCACATTTCATCTGATCGCCAATGGCATTTCCAAACGGATCCTCTACGGAATGAAAGAAGAAATAAGCAAGATGTCTCTCTGCCAGATCCAGATTGGTTGCATCGACCTCACTTTCATTTACCATTACACCATTTCTGATCATAGATGCTTCTACAGAGTTCAGGGCTGCAAACGACCAGCATGTTCCAAATGGATTCTGATTTTTTACTGATGTCACCTGATGCTGTTCATAAGCATTATATGACTC
>JAAYYM010000353.1 GCA_012515365.1 Clostridia bacterium | reverse complement strand
TCCATACAGCTTGTATCTGGTGGTGTCTGGGATGACGTGATCAGATCGATCAAGATTTCTCCGGTCCTTGCACCCTTTCGCACAAGGAGATGACGTAAATATCCTTCATGCGTCATTTTATGATAAAAAGGAGTTTCTTTTTCTTTAAAATAAGCAATCGTTTCATTCAGGATTTTTCTATAGTCTGCATCGACGATCTGACAGTCAGAAACCGTTACAATATCATAAAAGCTTCCTCTTTTATGTAAACCAAGAGACAAAGATCCCCCTTTATATTCATCACCAAAAGAAAACTCCATCTTATTGCGATATTCATATTGAACCGGACTCGATAAAATCCCCTCAAACTGATAGTCAGTTACAACTGAATCAAGCAATTCCCGAACCTGACCCTCTTTCAGTTTTATCTGCTCCTCATAAGGCAGATTCTGATAAGTACAACCGCCACACTGCTCAAAATGTCTGCATCTGCTCTCACATTCCACAGGACTTTTTTCTAAAACCTCCATAAGCCTGGCTTCTGCCCTGCCTTTACGGATCTTACTAACCATAAAACGCACTCTCTGTCCCGGAATAACATTCTTGATCTGCACTACCGTCTTCTTTGCAGAAACATCACTTTCCTTCAGAGAAATTGTTGCATCCTCCGCAACGCAATTCCTCTCCTCAAACACAATCTGCCCTTTATTTGGAAACTTAACTGTCTCTACAACGCCCTCATAAATCTGACCCTTTTTCATATAAACCTCCACACATTCAAATGGCAACCGGGTACTTGACTCGGTTGCCATATTTTACACCTACATAGGAAAATTCATCATCCTAAGTCTTTCATTATTCTTCGTCTGCACTCTCATCTGATGCATCTGCCTGAGCTGCCGCATTATCCTTTGCCGGATCGGTTTTCTCAGCCGGAACCTCTACACCCTCATCTTCAAAAAAATCATCATCAAATTCATCTTCAAAATCTTCATCCAGATCATCCTCAAAATCTTCCAGATAATCAGGTGTAAAGTACTTATAAATACCATATGCAATAACAGAAATTACAGCTACACCAACAACAATACCAATGATCCATTTCCATGTGTTGCAGCATTCTTTCTTTGCTTCTTCTTCCTCTTTTTTACGTAAAAAATCATTTGCCTTTAGTGCTGTTAACAGCTCATTCTCTTTTACATTTTTTAATAATTCTTCGATTCTTACGTTCATACTCTATCCCCATCCTTTCTAAATTATTCGGATTTAATACATTTTGTATTGATAGTATAACACAAAAGATAAATATTTACTATAATTTTTCGCAAAAGTTACTAGAACAATACCAGAACCTCAATCAAAAAGTCACTAAACCTTCTGCAGTTTGGCAAAATTAGCAAACATTTTTTTGACTCCTGCATTCTCAAACTCTACTGTGACCTCATAATCTCTGCCACCCTTGATCAGATCCGTTACAACACCTGTTCCAAATTTCACATGACGCACCGTATCGCCGACTCCATAGTCAAGTGTTTCACTGACTGCGCCAAAGTTTTTTGATTCATTTTTCTTTGGCAGCTCAAACACCTTCGCCTTAAAAGCTTTCTTTGCACCTGAAAACGTAGAAGTAAATACATCCTCATCATACTTCTTGGCTGCCGGCAGCTTCTGATCCATCATTACAGGCGGAATTTCCTTTACGAATCTGGAAATCGCATTGTATTGCGTCTCACCACGTATCATCCTCTGCTTTGCATAAGTCAGAGTCAGTTCATTTTTGGCTCGCGTAATGCCGACATAGCAAAGTCTTCTCTCCTCCTCGATTTCCATCGGATCATCTGCAGCAATCGTCATATAGCTCGGAAAAAGTCCATCCTCCATTCCCACCAGATAAACGTTCGAAAACTCAAGCCCTTTCGCGCTGTGCAGAGTCATCAAAAGTACCTTGTTATCAGATTCATCCACACGGTCTATATCTGCGACTAGTGCGACCTCCTCCAAAAATCCACCAAGCGTCGGCTGATCTGTTTTAGCTTCATAATCAACGACCTTACTGATCAATTCATCGATATTCTCGATACGGTTTTTAGCGTCCTCTTCATCCGTCGCATCCAGATTTTCAATATAATGCGTCATTTCCAAAATGTTTGTAAGAAGCTCCTCTAATGATATATGATGCAGCTGACTCCTAAATACCTGAATCAAGTCAACAAAAGGTTTCAGCTTTGCTGCACTTTTACCTAACGTATCGATTTCATCTGCTTGCTTCAATGCATCATAAAGACTCATATCATTTTCCAGTGCATAATCCTGTACCCGATTCAGGGTTGTAGCACCGATTCCACGTTTCGGTACATTGATGATCCTTCGCACAGCCAAGTCATCCTTACCATTATCAATTGTTTTCAAATACGCCAAAATATCCTTAATTTCTCTTCTGGAATAGAAGTTTGTTCCACCAACCACATCATATGGTATGCCGGAAATGATAAACCGCTCCTCCAAAAGACGTGCCTGAGCATTTGTTCTATATAAAACAGCAAAATCACGGTACTCTAAATTTCCATTCCTGCATGCCGATGAAATGTCTGACACGACCGATTCCGCTTCCTCATAAGCATTGTCGAAGGAACGAAAATGTATTTTAGAACCCTCTTTTCGATCTGACCAAAGTGCTTTATCCTTACGTCCCAAATTATTATGTATCACTGCATTTGCCGCATCCAGGATCATTTGTGTCGAACGGTAATTCTGTTCCAGTTTAATAACCGTTGCATCCGGATAAACCTTTTCGAAGTCCAAAATATTTCGAATATTTGCACCCCTGAATTTATAGATAGACTGATCATCATCACCGACCACACAAAGATTCTTCCTTCTTCCTGCCAAAAGGCGGATCAGTTCAAACTGTGCTGTATTGGTGTCCTGATACTCGTCTACCATAATATACTGGAATCGATCCTGATAATAATTAAGAACCTCCGGACACTCCTTAAATAATTCAACTGTCTTCATAATCAGATCATCAAAATCCATCGCATTGCTTTTCTTAAGGACATTCTGATATTCGCGATAAACAGCGGAAGCTTTTCGCTTAGAAAAATCCCCCGCTGTGTTCAGATCATATTCGTCAGGCGAAAGCAATTCATCCTTTGCATGCGAAATCATTCCCAAAAGCTTACGTTCCGGGAAAAGCTTCGTATCGATCTGCAAACGTTTACATACTTCCTTCATGATATTCTTCTGATCATCAGAATCATAAATCGTAAAATTTGTATCATAACCGATCTGGTCACTATATCGTCTTAACATCCGCACACACGTGCTGTGAAAGGTCGAAACCCATACACTCTCCGAGCCATATCCGACCATATCATCTACACGGTTACGCATCTCTCCCGCAGCTTTATTGGTAAATGTGATCGCCATGATGTTCCATGGATTGATCCGCTTCTCATCGATCATATATGCGATTCTGTTTGTCAGGACTCTTGTCTTTCCTGAACCTGCTCCTGCCAGGATCAATACAGGTCCTTCAATCTGTAAAGCAGCTTCTCGCTGCTTGTCATTTAACATATCAATAGCTTTGCTCATTTTAAAATCCTCTCATTCATCACACTGACCCCGTCTCATTCCTGCCCTTCATGACGCTATCTGAATAGTATATTATATTTTAAAAAATCTGTCGACCCTCTTGTAAAGTAGTAATGAAAACTATATAATAATAAGTAGTTTCAGTTTACAACGGAGGGAAACATGAATCAGAAATTAGAAGAAATGATACAGGAAATTATCGATGAAGTAAGCCACATAGGTTATATTCGTTCCGATTCAATTCCCAATATCGATCTGTACATGGATCAGGTGACCACCTTTATGGAAGAGCATCTGGCCCGGACAAAACGCTACTCGGAAGACAAAATTCTGACAAAAACCATGATAAATAATTATGCAAAGAATGATTTGATTCCGCCACCGGTTAAAAAGAAATATAACAAGGAACATCTGATTATCCTGCTCCTTATTTATTACTATAAAAATGTCCTTTCCATCAATGACATCGAAAAGCTTTTACTGCCTATTACCAATCGCTTCTACATGGCTGAGGATGATTCGCTGAATCTGGCACAGGTGTACGATGAGATTTTTTCTCACTGTGTTGTCCAGACAAAGGATTTCGTAAAAGATGTCAATTACATCCTTGAGCTTGCAAATTCAACCTTTAATCAGGCAGATCAAGAGGACTCTGATTACCTAAAGCTCTTTTCCTATATCTGCTTTTTAAGTCAAGATGTATATATGAAGACCATGATCATTCAAAGGCTCCTCGATAATCTCCCAGATGCTAAAAATGAAATTGACATCAAAAAAGAACCTAAGAAAAAATAGGTTCTTTTATAGTTAATCCTGACTTTTCTGACTCATTCTTTCAAAGACCATATCATATCCATCATTACCATAATTTAAAGAACGATTGACTCTGCTGATGGTCGCTGTAGACGCACCCGTCTTTTCCGCAATATCCAGATATGTCTTTTTCTCACGCAGCATACTTGCTACCTCAAATCTTTGTGACAAGGATAAGATTTCATTGATCGTACAGATATCTTCAAAAAATATATAGCACTCTTCTTTACTTTTCAACTTCATAATGGCATCGAACAGATAATCGACTGCCTCTGTCCTGATCTTCTGATTCATATGGTTTCCTCCAGCTCATACTGTCATACGTTAATACTTATACATTTTACCACATTAAAGTGGCTGAGTAAAGAGCCCTGCCAAAGAAATCAATCAGAAGCTACCCCAATCTTTTCAAACAACGTTTTCAAAGATTCTTCTTCTAAAATCATAATCATATTGCTGGAAATTTCCGTTCCCGCTATCACATATTTTTCATCTACAAGAAGCACACGTTCTCCAAGTTTAGAATACATGCTCTGCGGTATTTTCAGGATCTCTCCGACAGTATTGCAGCACTGTTCGGGAATCGTAATATTAACCTGAAGACCGGTCAGTGATGCGATTGAATTCGCATAGACACCGGATGTAATATTTCCCATTTCATTCATAACTGAAGAATCCATCTCGTCAAGCTCTTCAAATGAATTCAATTCTCTTTTATAATAAGTATTGATGATCTTTTCTGCAAAAGGCTTCTGCACAATATGAAACATCATTCCATTTAGATCATCGGTAATATTAATCTTGATTCCAAGAACCATATGATCCTTACCACCAAGTGCCTCTGCTGTTTTATCAAAATCAAGGAATTGTAAATTAGGAATCGTCATATCGACAGGTTCGCCTAGTAAAACCGATAATGCAGTGCAGGCGTTTCCTGCTCCAATATTGCCGATTTCCTTCAACGCATCCAGCTGCACTTCATTCAGATTATCATAAGTACCCATATCAAATCCTCCTATTTATAATATGAAGTTTATCATACTTCCATCGTTTTAACAATTCAATTTTGAACATTAAATAAACTTTAAATGAATCTTTTCACTAATTCAAATAAATCTTTCCATTATTTTTTTGTTGACAAAATCAATCTTCTGTGTTTACACTTATCCATATCTATCAATAGGAGGAATCTATTATGAAAAAGAGATTATTAAGCTTACTTGTTGTCGGAACCATGGCCGCTTCTCTTTTAGCCGGATGTGCAAACCAAGCACCAGCTAATGAAGAAACTGCTGCAACAACTGATGCTGCTGATGAAGCAGAATCAACAGACGCTGCTACACAGGAAACTGCAGATGCACCTGCATCTGATGCAACATTCCTGATTGGTGGTATCGGACCACTTACCGGTGCTGCTGCTTCTTACGGACTTTCTGTAAAGCAGGGTGCTGAAATCGCAATCAATGAAATCAATGCTGCCGGAGGAGTAAAAGGCGGTGACACAACTTACAGCTTTGCATTACAGTTCGAAGATGATGAAGCTACAGAGGATAAAGCAATTCAGGCATACAACACTCTGATGGATCAGAACGTTAATGCAATCCTTGGTACTGTTACATCCGGTGCATGTCTTGCAATCATCGATGCTACTGCAGAAGATGGAATTCTTCAGATCACACCATCAGGTTCTGCACTTGACTGTACCAAAAACAGTAATGCATTCAGAATCTGCTTCACAGACCCTCTTCAGGGAGTTACGATGGCAGACTATGCTGTAAAAGATCTTGGATACAAAAAAATCGCTGTTATTTACAACAATGCAGATGAATACTCAACAGGTATCAAAGATGCATTTGAAACTCAGGTAGCTGCTAACGGCGGAGAGATCGTAGCAAGTGAATCATTTGTAACAGATGATGTTGACTTCAACACACAGCTTACTACAATTAAAGGAACTGACGCAGAAGCAATCTTCGTTCCTGCATACTACAATGATGCAACTTATATTACAAAACAGGCAAAAGAACTTGGTATGGAACTTCCTTTCTTAGGATCTGACGGTTGGGATGGTATCCTCTCTACAGTTACAGATCCTAGCACAATCGAAGGTGCTGTATTCTTAAGCCCATTCTTCGCTGAAGAAGACAGTGAAGCTGTTAAATCTTTCGTAAGCGCTTATGAATCAGCTTATGGTTCAAAGCCTGACCAGTTCGCTGCTGATGCCTATGATGCAGTTTACGTATTCAAAGCAACAATCGAATCTGCCGCTTCTATTGAAAGTGCTGATCTGATCGCAGCTATGCCACAGATCTCTATTGATGGTCTGACAGGTGAAGGAATGACTTTCACACCAGAAGGTGAACCAAACAAAGGTGCTAAATTCATCACCATCAAAGATAACAAATATACAATGGAATAATTTATATAGTTAAATATTTCTAAAAAAACAATAAACAAAAACAAACGAAAATGCCAAAGGAGACTTTACGTCTCCTTTTGTTTGCTTTATAATTAGAATTGTTGTTTTAAGAATAAGATTAAGATTAAGGATTAGGTGAATGCAAATGAGTCTCATTAACACAATTATCGAGCAGCTGATCAACGGGCTGCGAACCGGTAGTATCTATGCACTGATTGCAATCGGATACACTATGGTTTACGGAATTGCCAAGATGATCAATTTCGCACATGGTGACATCATCATGGTTGGCGCTTATGCGCTCTATCTCTTTATTGCTTTACTACACATTCCGGCAATACCTGCTGTATTGCTGACGATTTTCTTATGTGCTGTGCTTGGTGTCGCAATTGAAAAGGTCGCATATAAACCATTACGAAAGGCACAGCCGCTTGCTGTTTTGATCACGGCGATCGGCGTCAGTTTCTTTCTGCAGAATCTGATCCAGATCCTGTTTGGTGCTACTCCTATTCCATTCGGTTCTATTATAAATGTTCCTGCAGTTAAGCTTGGAACAATCACGATCTCCGGTATCACGATCGTAACTCTGGTCGTTACTACGATCTGTATGGTGGCATTGACACTCTTCATTAATAAAACAAAGGCTGGACGTGCCATGCGTGCCGTGTCAGAAGATAAAGGTGCTGCACAGCTCATGGGGATCAACGTAAACTCTACGATTTCGCTTACGTTCTTTATCGGTTCTGCACTTGCAGCCATTGCCGATATCCTTTTCATCTGCCAGTATGAGTCATTAAAACCGACACTCGGCGCACTTCCCGGCATCAAAGCTTTCGTCGCTGCTGTACTCGGCGGGATCGGCAGTATACCGGGTGCTATGCTTGGTGGTATTTTGCTGGGACTGATCGAAAGTATTTCTAAAACAATTAACACAGACCTTTCAGATGCGATCGTATTTGGAGTTCTGGTTATTGTATTATTAGTAAAACCAACCGGATTACTTGGTAAACAGAGAAGGGAGAAGGTATAATGAAGAACTTATTAAAAAATAAAACTGCCTTACTGTCTCTGGCTGTCACAATCATTGTATATATCATCGTTATGATTTTACTAAAGGCAGGTCTTTTAAACAGACAGATGACATCTATCATCATTCCGATCTGTGTCAATGTTATGCTTGCTGTTTCCCTATGTCTGATCGTTGGATTCCTCGGCGAACTCACACTTGGACACGCAGGTTTCATGTCGATCGGAGCTTATGCCGGAGCACTTGTTACAATTTATGCTTCCTCTCTTCCGGTACCGCTTGCCTTTGCTCTTGCGATCATTGCCGGCGGTCTGAGTGCAGGTATTTTTGGTATCATCATCGGAGTTCCGGTATTGCGTTTAAAGGGCGATTATCTGGCCATTGTAACGCTTGCATTTGGTGAAATCATCAAATCCATTATCAACTCCATGAAGATTACAAACGGAGCTGCCGGTCTTTCTAATATTCCTAAATATTCGACTCACAAGCAGTTCACACTTGTTTTCATTATTATGATGCTTATGATCATGATGGTGGCAAATCTCGTTAACTCCAGACACGGACGTGCGATTGCTTCCATTCGTGATAACTATATCGCTGCCGAGGCTACAGGAATTCATGTAAGCCGCTATAAAGCCATGGCATTTGTTATCTCAGCTGTATTTGCCGGTATTGCCGGAGTCATCTATGCACATAATGTCGGCATCTTAAAGCCAGGCAATTTCGACTACAATCGATCAATCGAAGTTCTGGTTATGGTAGTACTTGGTGGAATGGGTAATATCAAGGGTTCTATCGTTGCAGCAATCATTCTTACCTTGCTGCCTGAAGTGCTCCGTGGAATGGATGATTACAGAATGCTACTATATGCTGTCATCCTGATCGCTATGATGATATTTAATAATTCAGCTCTAAAAGAACGACTGACTGCAAAGAAACATAAAGACTCTACCGAAAAGGAGGCAGCTTGATATGGCATTATTAGAAGTAAAAAATCTAGGAATCTCTTTCGGTGGTCTGAGAGCTGTCGATGAGCTGAATATGAAAATTGAGCAAGGTGCTCTGGTCGGACTGATCGGACCTAACGGCGCCGGAAAAACAACTGTATTTAATATGCTGACCGGTGTCTATCAGCCTACCAACGGAAAAATCACATTAAACGGAGAAACAATTGTCGGTAAAAAGCCAAATGAAATCTGCTGTGCAGGTATTGCCAGAACCTTTCAGAACATTCGTCTCTTTACGAAAATGACAGTTTTAGATAACGTAAAGGTTGCCCTGCACCATGAAGTCACATATGGACTGCTTAACAGTCTGCTTCATATCGGATCCTATGCAAAAAAAGAAGAAGAAATGACGCAAAAGGCAATGGAGATCCTTGAAGTCTTTGACTTACACGATCAAGCCTCTTATCTGGCATCAAATCTGCCTTACGGAAAACAACGAAAGTTGGAAATCGCACGTGCACTTGCCACTAATCCAAAGCTCCTCCTGTTAGATGAGCCAGCTGCCGGTATGAATCCAAATGAAACTGCTGAGCTCATGCATACCATTGAGCTAGTACGAAAAAAATTCAATGTAACTGTTCTGCTCATTGAGCATGATATGAAATTAGTATCCGGTATCTGCGAATATTTATATGTTCTGAATTTTGGTACACTACTCGCAAGCGGTACGCCGGATCAGGTGCTGAATGATGAAAAAGTCATCACTGCCTATCTAGGTGAGGATTAGTGAATTCAAAAGGAGAAACAGCTATGTCAATGTTAAAAATAACTGATCTTGAAGTGTATTACGGCGTGATTCAGGCCATCAAAAAAATAAGTTTTGAAGTAAATGAAGGAGAAGTCATCGCGCTGATTGGTGCGAATGGCGCAGGTAAAACTACGATTCTCCATACGATAACCGGATTAATCGATGCCAAAAACGGTAAGATCGAATTTGAAGGAAAAGACATCACCAAGATGCCCGGCTACAAAACCGTATCACTTGGTATGGCACACGTTCCAGAAGGACGTCGTATCTTTGCTGAGCTTTCTGTTTATGAAAATCTGATCATGGGTGCATATACACGTAAAGATAAAAATGAAATCGAGGAAACACTTGTCTCTGTCTACAAGAAATTCCCACGACTCGAAGAACGAAAAAATCAGCTGGCAGGTACACTAAGTGGTGGTGAACAGCAAATGTTAGCCATGGGTCGTGCACTCATGTCAAAACCACGTATTATACTAATGGATGAGCCCTCTATGGGACTCTCTCCAATCTATGTAAACGAGATTTTTAATATCATCAAGGAAGTCAGTGCAAGCGGCACAACCGTACTATTAGTTGAACAAAATGCAAAAAAGGCACTGTCTATCGCTAACCGGGCTTATGTTTTGGAAACCGGAAAAATCGTTCTATCCGGTAAAGCAGATGAACTACTTCATAACGATAAAATCAAGAAAGCATATCTAGGCGAAGCATAGTATAACAGATTTAATGTTAAAAAAGGAGAAAATAATGATGAATAACAAACCGGTATTTGCAATTGCCAGACAATATGGAAGCGGTGGAAAGACCATCGGTCAGATGCTTGCAAATGAGCTGAATATCAACTGCTATGAACGTGAAATCCTTCAAATGGCTTCGGAGGATAGTGGTATTAATGAAGCATTGTTTGCAAATGCGGACGAAAAAATCACAACTAATTCTTTCTTTAAATTCAAAAAGATTTATCGCGGACAGCTGATTTCTCCCGAAAGCGACGGATTTGTTTCCAATGATAATCTCTTTAATTATCAAGCCAAAGTTATTAAAGAACTGGCTAAAAAAGATTCCTGTGTCATGATCGGAAGATGTGCTAATTTTATCTTAAAAGACAACCCGAATTTAGTCAGCGTTTTTGTCTATGCAGATGAAGATTTCCTGCTAAAAAGTGCTTTGGAAAGAAACACATTTTCTCCAAAAGAAGCAACTGCCTACATCGATCAGACAAATAAATACCGCTCAGAATATTATCATCACTATACCGGTCAGAGCTGGTATGATTTAAAGCAATACGACTTATGTCTTGACAGCAGCAAGCTTGGCTTTGAAAAATGCGTGCAGGTGATTAAAGCATATGCCGATATCCGTTTTTCGGATCAGTAAACCTAATTTCTACTTGATTTAATTTGTTTTTGCGATATAATAGGTGTTTGGAACATTGACATTACTATTGATATCAAACAGAAAAGGAACGGGGAAACATGGAATCATATGCAATACTTAAGGACCTGGCAATCATAATTATATTCGCTAAATTCTTTGGTCTTTTAGCAAGAAAATGTAAAGCACCACAGGTTGTTGGTGAAATTATAGCAGGACTGGTTATCGGTCCCTGTATTCTGAATATCGTATCAACCTCAGATTTTATTATACAAATGGCTGAAATCGGAGTTCTGCTCTTAATGTTCTCTGCCGGTCTTGGAACAGATTTGAAAGAACTTATGAAAACAGGCCCCATTGCATTTCTGATCGCCTGTGCAGGCGTTTTTATTCCTTTGATTGCAGGAACAATCCTATACATGTGTTTTTATGGATTTGCTCAGGTGGGTACTCTGGAATTTTATAAGGCAGTATTTATCGGTGTGATAATGACAGCCACATCAGTCAGCATCACCGTCCAGGCACTTAAGGAGCTTGGCCACTTAAGCGGTCGTGTCGGCACTACAATCCTTGCTGCTGCCATCATTGATGATGTAATCGGCATCATTGTACTGACCGTCGTAATTGGCATGAATAATCCCGACACAAAGATCAGTCTTGTTCTGATCAACACAGTGCTTTTCTTTGCATTTGCGCTGATTGTCGGATATGTTTCTTACAAAATGTTCAAGCTGATTGATAAACGTTATCCGCATACCAGAAGAATACCGATCGCCGGACTTGCTTACTGTCTGGCACTTGCCTATATTGCGGAACATTTCTTTGGAATCGCTGATATTACAGGTGCATACGTAGCCGGAATCATTCTATGCAGCATTCGTGATTCAGACTACATTGCAGAGAAGATGGACATCAATTCTTACATGCTGTTTGGACCGATTTTCTTTGCAAGTATCGGACTCAAAACAAATATTTCAAACTTTAATTCAACAATTTTGATGTTCTCTATTGGATTTGTATTAGTTGCACTTATTACAAAGATTGTCGGCTGTGGACTTGTAGCACGCCTTTGTAAATTTAACTCTCTGGATTCATTGAAAATTGGTGTTGGTATGATGACTCGTGGTGAGGTTGCTCTGATCGTAGCGCAAAAAGGATTGTCAGTATCTCTGCTGGATCCCGTTTACTTTACCTCTGTCATACTGTTGATCATAGTCTCATCCATCGTAACACCAATCATTTTAAAGCTATTATTTAGTAAGGATCAGGCGGTATCAGTTTCTTAACTGATTTCCGTCTGCTTTTCTTTGCTTCATACAGCTCCTCATCTGCTTTTTCCATAATGTCATTGATCATAAGCTCTTTCTTAAACCATAATCCGTGAAACTCATATAAAAAATATGTATTGGAAACCACATAGTTTAACGGATTGATTAGTTTTTTGTTCTATGTTTCAAAATCACCCAATGGGTGAAAAAATTATTGATTTTTCCAAGC
>JAAYYM010000766.1 GCA_012515365.1 Clostridia bacterium | reverse complement strand
TGCCAACGATTCCATGACCGAGTACACCATCAACTCCGAAGCAGGCATGAAGGCCCTGACCCTCATCAAGGACCTGGCCGACAAGGGCATGCTGGAAAAGGGCACCGACATCGTAGCCGGCGACGAGATCAAGCTGTTTGCTGAAAAAGTGCTGTCCATGAGCATCTGCTGGGGCACCAGCGCCGCAAAGAACAACCCGCTGAGTTTTGAGCCCTTCTTCCTGCCCTTCCCCTCTGAGGACGGCACCCCCAAACTGGAGTACCTGGTCAACGGCTTCTGCGTGTTTGACAACCAGGATACTGCCCGCGCCGATGCCGCCAAGAAACTGATCGATTTCCTGTGCAACGATGAGGAATATGGCAAGAAGAACGTGGTCGCCACCGGCGCCTTCCCCGTTCGCCAGAGCTACGGCAACCTCTATGAAAACAATGCGGACTACGAGCTGCTGGCCTCCTGGACCAAGTACTACGCTCCCTATTACAACACCATGCCCGGTTTCGCCAACATGCGCAAGCAGTGGTGGGGCATGCTGCAGGACATCCTGACCGACAAGAAGACGGTTGAGGTTGCCTTGACCGACTACACCGCAGAGTCCAACAAAGGCATCTAAGCCTGATCGTATCAGGGGGGCGGGTAACCGTCCCCCTTTTCACCCGGCCTGAATACTCGCCAAGGAGGAACGTGTCTTGACCACTTTGCCACGCAACAGCCACATGTTTGCCCGATCACGCAAGCTGCAGCGCCAGCAGACAAAGGTCTCTTATCTGTTCCTGTTACCCGCGCTGCTGTTCTTTTTTGGCTTTGTGATCTTCCCTATGGGGATGGGCATCTACACCAGCTTCTTTAACTACACCATGAGCGACTTCACCTACATTGGCTTTGCCAACTATGGCGAGCTGTTTGGCGATGCCGTGTTCAGGCAGTCGGTGGTCAACACGCTGATTATTGTAGTGGCCTCCGTGCCCCTGGTCGCCGCCTTCTCGCTGTGGGTAGCCACGGTGATTTACCAGAAGAGGCCCTTTGCACGCTCCTTTTACCGCGGGGTGTTTTACCTGCCGGTGGTGATGGGGTCTGTGCCTGTGGTGGTGGTGTGGAAGTGGGTGTTCAATCAGTACTATGGCATTCTCAACTGGTTTCTGCAGACGGTGGGCGTTCTGGCGCCCAACATGCGCATCAACTGGCTGGGCGACGCGCGCTACGCCATTTGGTGCATCCTGGCCATTCTGTTCACCACCTCCATTGGCCAGCCCATTGTGCTGTATGTGGCCTCCCTGGGCAATGTGGACGCGGCGCAGATCGAGGCCAGCGAGGTGGACGGCGCCAGCAAGTGGCAAACCTTTGTGCACGTAAAGTGGCCTTCCCTGCTGCCCACCACCCTGTATGTACTGGTCATTACCACCATCAACTCCTTCCAGTGCTTTGCGCTGATCCAACTGCTCACCAATGGCGGGCCCAGCGGCTCCACCAGCACGGTGATGTATTATCTGTATGAAACCGCCTTCAAGCTCTATCGCTATGGCTATGCCAACGCCATGGGTGTGCTGCTGGCCATACTCATCGCGGTATTCAGCGCGCTGCAGTTTAAAGCCATCCACACTGAGGATTGAGGGAGGAACAGATGATGACAACCATTTCCAGATATTCCAGACGGCGCTTCTCCCCCTACATGCTGTTGATGACTTTGCTGCTGATCCTTGTATCTCTGCTGTTTATCTTCCCCTTCTATTGGATTATCACGGGTTCGTTCAAGGCCAGTGACGTCATCAATGCCCGCCCCCCGCAGTGGTGGCCCCACCAGCCCATCATGGACAACTACACCCGGCTGTTCATCGAACCGGCCTGGCAGTGGATGCTCAACTCCGTCCTGATGAGCCTGGTCTCCATGGTACTGGTATGCATTGTGGCCTCCATGGCCGGCTATGTGCTGGCCAAGAAACGTTTCCCTGGCCGTACGCTGCTGTTTTCCCTGCTGATCGGCGCTATGGCACTTCCCAAGCAGGTGATTTTGATCCCCCTGGTGCGCATGATGAACACGCTGGGGCTCTACGATACGCTGTGGGCAGTGATCCTGCCCAGCGTGGGCTGGCCCTTCGGTA
>JAAYYM010000352.1 GCA_012515365.1 Clostridia bacterium | reverse complement strand
CATTTTCTGTAATTCATCCTCGAGATCTTTAATCTCGTCTTCTGAAACATCTTCTTTGCCAAGCTTTTTCAAGGCGTCATTACCGTCACGTCTGATATTACGGACTGCAACTTTATTATTCTCACCTTTTTTCTTAATATCTTTTACGAGTTCTTTTCTGCGTTCCTCAGTTAATTCAGGGAAAACAAGACGAATCGTCTGTCCATCATTGGTGGGATTGATCCCTATATCGGACATCAAAATAGCTTTCTCAATGTCCTTGATCAGATTTTTCTCCCATGGAGCGATCTGTAACAAACGAGGCTCCGGTACAGAAATATTCCCCACCTGCTGAATCGGAGTAGGCGTTCCATAATAATCTACACGAATCTTATCAAGAATATGTGGGTTGGCACGTCCTGCACGAATCGCAGTATACTCTGTTTCCAGATTCTGATATGCCTTTGTCATTTTCTCTTCATATGGCTTTAATTTCTCATTCATTTCTGATTCCTCCTAAACAATTACTCTTGTTCCTGCAAATTTGCCGTTCAATGTATTTACAATACTATTCTCTTCTTCAAGTGCAAATACCATCATCGGCATTTTATTCTCCATTGCAAGAATGGATGCTGCTAAATCCATGACCTGAAGTTTTTGATCAATGACATCATCAATTTTGATTTCATCATATTTGACAGCTGCCGGATTTATACGTGGATCATCAGAATAAACACCATCAATTGCTTTTGCAAGTAAGATTGCTTCTGCTTCTACCTCTATTGCTCTTAACACAACGCCGGTATCTGTTGAAAAATACGGATGTCCGGTTCCGCCGGCAAAGAATACTACCATTCCGCGTTTGAAATACTTATTTGCCCTATCTTTTGAGAAAAGCTTGGTAAATGAGCTACATTCAAATGGTGTCAGGATTTCTGTTTCCATTCCTACACTGCGAAAAATCTCAGATACATAAATACAATTCATTACTGTAGCTAACATTCCAATCTGGTCAGCCTTTGTCCTGTCTATATGCTCGCTGGTACGACCTCTCCAAAAATTTCCTCCACCGATTACAACACCGATTTCTTTTCCTTCATCCACCAGCTGTTTGACCTGAAGTGCTACTTTTCGCGTCACTTCTTCATCAAATCCAAATTTCTTTTCTCCTGCAAGCGCTTCACCGCTCAGCTTCAATAGAACTCGCTTCATTCGCTGTCTGCCTCCGTCGTCATACTTATTTCAATCAGATTATTTTTTTGATTTAGATGCTGTTTTTTCTTCTCCAAAGAAATCTATTGGTTTAACATCTGCATAGCACTGTGAGCACATACCTTCGATGACTGCTCCATTATTGATCTGGAGGAATTTACTCTTAATATTTCCCATGATAATTGCAGAAGAGTCAACAACAACAGGACCGTTCACATCGATATCACCTTTAACAGCTCCTGCAAGTACTGCTGAGCTTGCAGTTACATTACCCTTAATGACAGTATCTTTTCCAACCTTAACTGCACCATTACTGGTGACTTCACCTTCGATCTGGGCTCCATCAGCAAAGATTTCTTCTGCTTTTGAATTACCCTTGATGATACCTGTGACAACAAGCTTTCCTTTTACATCAAGATTACCTTCTACCGTACCGATGATTTCTGCTGATCCTTCTGTATTTAGATCACCCTTGATCACCATGCTTTTTGTAATAATAGCTGTTTCTTCTGACATCTGCTCTGTCTGTGTATGTTCAAACATATCTTCTTCCTCCTGTACAGGCTCTTCCATAGGTTCAGTAGCTGCTTCTTCTGTTTCCTCAACTGTTTCTTCAACTATCTCTTCTTCATCTTCTGCTGCTGGCTCTTCACTTGCTGTATCCTGTGCTGCCTCAGAAGAATAGAAGTCTGATCCGTATGTAGAAGAATATGTTTCTTCTGTTTGTTCTTCTGTTGGTTCTGTTTCTGCCTCAGTATCAAAGTTATATTCAGAAACCGGCTCTGCTTCCGCTTCTGCAGTATCTTCCTGAGTTTCTTCACTTTGATAACCGTAAGATGATTCTGTCTCATAAGATGGTTCAGAAGTTTCACTTCCATATGAGAACGCTGTATCTTCTGAAGATGAAGTAACATCTGCTTCTTCAACTGTAGAATCATCCAACTCATCTATCATAGACTCTGTTTTTTGATCTGACTGCTCAGTAAAGCTGTCTAATCCAAGATTTTCAATATTATTTAACATTTCTTCAATACTTGTTTCTGATAAATCCTCATCAGTCATCACATCATCATTTTCCTGAATGTCATTGTTTTCTGCCGGTTCATCCGGTAGTAATTCACTGACTGCCTGTGACAAATCGTCCTTAAAATCCTTAAAAAAACTCATACCTCATCCTCCATTAATTGTATTTTCTGTTACCCTCAAATGAACGGATACACAAAAAAAGCAATGTATCCATACCAACACTAACACATTGTAACACATTTCAGAATAATGGAAAAGCAATTTTTATAGTTCCTTTAAATATTTTTCCAATTTTAGTAACGTAGTTGACAAAACGACCCTTTCCTCTTGATCAAGTTCGCTTAAAATTGACTGAATCATATGATCATGAAAATCCATGTGATGGTTATATGCCTTCACGCCACGCTCTGTTAACGTCAACAAAACGACTCTCCTGTCCTTTTTAGAAGAAAGTCGTTCAACATACCCTTTATTCACAAGTCCATTGATGGCAGTCGTCAACGTTCCGACTGTTACGGATAATGTGCCTGCAACCGTTGACATAGTCCTTGGTTCCTCTACACCGACTGCCTCAATCACATGCATATCATTGATTGTAATATCCTTAAACTCTTCTGTAATCAATGCTTTTTCTTCTATATCCATAATATTCTGAAACAAAGCGACCAGTATTTCATTTAAGTATTGATTCAGATCCATTGCCCTACACCATCCATTTTCTATGTATTCTCATTATACACTAAGCAACAAATTATCTCAACACCCGTATGTACAAGCTTTTACCAGACAACAACTGATGCCCCGAACGTCAGTCCGCCGCCAAATCCAGCTAATATAATTTTATCGCCCGGATTAAGGAGACCCTCTTGATTGATTTCATCCAGCAGAATCGGAACGCTGGCTGCCGAAATATTACCATTTCGGTTTAGATTAACAGGAAATTTTTCCATAGAAACTCCCAGTCTCTTTGCTACAGACTCAATAATTCGCATATTTGCCTGATGCAAAACAAAATATTTGATCTCATCAATCTCTGTTTCTGCTTCTGACAAAGCTTCCAGAATAGTAGCCGGTACTGTTTTTACAGCAAATTTATATACCGCCTGCCCATCCATTTTCACATAATCAATTTTCTGTTCCATATGAGTCAGTATGTTATTGTTGCTTCTGTTATGGCAGGATAACGCTTCCCCTCTTTTACCATCTGCACCCAGAAAACAACTTCTGATACCTGATGCTCCGTGATCGTCCGGGTCATTTTTAAGAATTGCTGCACCAGCACCGTCTCCAAATAACACACAGGTACTTCTGTCATTCCAGTCCATAATCTTTGAAAGTGTTTCAGCACCTATGATCAGTGCATTCTGATAAAGATTACTTTCTAACATTCCTCTTGCGATCTGTAACGCATACAAGAAACCTGTACATGCAGCATTAATATCAAAAACAACTGCCTGATCCGCCCCTAGACCTGCCTGAACTTCACAAGAGGTACATGGTAACAGATGATCGGCTGATACGGTTGCGACAATGATCAATTGAAGATCTGCAGCTTCTAGATCTGCATTTGCGAGAGCTTTTTTTGCTGCCTCGATCGCCATCCCTGTCGTTGTCTCATCCTTTGCCAGATGTCTTGTTTCTATCCCTGTCCTGCTTTTGATCCATTCATCTGACGTGTCCATCATGTTTGAAAGATCCTCATTTGTTACAATATGTGCTGGCAGAAAACTGCCTGTTCCAACGATTTTTACTGACATGAATTGTATCTCCAATCTATATCTGTCTTCTAATTTGATACGTATATCATTTAAATTCTTGCATAATATCTGCTACATGCTCCATTTTACTGCATTTCCATGCGTTCGCTCCGCAGAACACAACAGCTTCATCCGTCTGATCAGTCACGGCACGTATCAATGCATCCGTGATACAATAAGGCGTTTCAGTCTTTTTACAGGTCGAAACACAACATCTGCAATGTTCAATCGGTATCCGTTCCTTTTTCACACGTTCAATAAACTCATTTTGAATCACTCTTCCTGGCATTCCGACCGGACTTTTGGTGATCGTAATCGAATCCTTGGTTGCATTCAGATAAGCGTCTTTGAAGGACTGTGGTGCATCACATTCATAAGTAGTGACAAATCTCGTCGCGATCTGTACACCGTCTGCACCTAATGCAAGCATGTTAAGCATATCCTCTCTCGTAAAAATACCACCGGCAACAACAACCGGGATTTTTACATTCTCTATGAGTTCTAATTCTCTGATAAAATCTATCACACTAGAGATTTCAGAATGATATGCTTTGGGATCTTTCTGGTACTGTACGAGTTCCTCCATATGAAATCCCAGATGTCCTCCAGCCATAGGACCTTCAATAACAATAAAATCCGGTAGTCTGTCATATTTCTTTTTCCAATACTTACAAATCAGCTTCGCCGCCTTTACTCCTGATACAATAGGAGCAATCTTTGTCGTACTTCCTTTTACAAGCTCTGGAAGTTCCATTGGCAGTCCTGCACCTGATATGATCACGTCTACACCTGCATCAACTGATGCTTTTACATATTCCGGATAACGCTGCGTAGCAACCATAATGTTAACACCTATAATTCCTTTTGGTGCAATTTGTCTTGCTTTCTTTATCTGCTCTCCGATCGCTTTTAAATTTGTTTCGATTGGTCTTGTTGAAAACTCAGGCTCCTGATAACCGATCTGGGCAGTGGACAGAATCCCGATACCGCCTGCCTTTGCTACTGCTCCTGCAAGAGAAGAAAGGCTGACACCCACGCCCATTCCTCCTTGTATAACAGGGGGGAATGCTGATAGATTTCCGATTTTAAGTGACTTTATTTCCATATTTTTTCCTATATAGCACGATAGCGTTCAATGCGCTGCCATGCGATTTCCTCTCCACTCATACTCTCATATTTCTTCAAGAAATCTTTAATATGCTTCTTTAAAAACATAGAGATTGCTCCTATTGTAATATCATCTGCTCCACCATATTCAGGTACAATTTTCTCAATGATGTGAAGCTTGATCAGATCATCCGCTGTAATCTTCATAACTTCCGCTGCTTCCTTGCAGCGTTTACTGTCTTTCCATAAAATAGTAGCAAAGCCCTCCGGCGATAAAATTGAGTACGTTGCATTTTCCATCATCCATACTTCATTACCGACAGCCAGTGCAAGCGCACCGCCACTTCCTCCTTCACCGATCATCAGACAAAGTACCGGTACCTTTAGGGAAGACATTTCATAGAGATTTCTGGCAATTGCTTCTCCCTGACCACGTTCTTCTGCCTCCAAACCGCAAAATGCTCCGGAAGTATTGACAAACGTGATAATCGGACGGCCAAACTTTTCTGCCTGTTTCATCAGTCGGATTGCTTTTCGATATCCATCCGGAGAGGGCATGCCGAAATTACGTTCCACACATTCTTTTCCGTTACGCCCTTTTTGTATGCCTACAACCGTGACCGGTTGTTCTGAAAGGAAGGCAATTCCACCTATAATTGCAGCATCATCTCCGTAATATCGATCTCCGTGTAATTCTATAAAATGGTCAAAAATGCCATCAATATAATCTAGTGCCGACGGTCTTGTGATAGCTCTCGCCGCTTTCACCTTATCCCATACCGTTTTCACTTTCGCCTTCTGCGCACGCTCTCTGATCAATTCGCTTGGTCTTTCATCGATTTCACTCAATTCATGAAAGGCTGCTACTTTTCCATCTGTTGCATGCATCTTTAAAAGAAGAAACAACGTCTCTCGTAGATTTTCTCTTCTCACGATTGCATCTACCATACCATGCTTCAGTAAAAATTCAGAGCGTTGAAATCCCTGCGGAAGCTTTTGTCCGATTGTCTGCTCGATCACTCGTGGACCGGCGAATCCGATCAATGCTCCCGGTTCTGCCAAAATGATGTCGCCTAGCATGGCAAAGCTTGCTGTCACGCCTCCTGTCGTCGGGTCTGTCAACACTGAAATGTATAAAAGGCCAGCATCCGAGTGCTTCTTGCAGGCTGCTGAGGTTTTCGCCATCTGCATCAAAGACACGATTCCTTCCTGCATTCTTGCACCACCTGAACAGCAAAATAAAACCACCGGAAGCTTTAATTCTGTGGCACGTTCAAATGCCCTCGTAATCTTTTCTCCTACAACATGCCCCATGCTTCCCATCATAAATTTAGAATCACAGACACCAAGTACAACCTCACGTCCCCATATTTCAGCGCGTCCGATTGTTACACCTTCCTGTAATCCTGTCTTTTGCGTTGTTTCCTCTAGCTTTTCTTCATAGCCTTCAAATGAAAGCGGATTACTGCGAGGCATCTCCTTGAACCACTCACGAAATGATTTTGGATCTGCTACCATACGAATTCTGTTTTTTGTCTTTACCCTGAAATATGCACCACATTTTGGACATGCATAATTAAGTTCTGTTGCCTGCACTTTTGAAACCTTTGTTTCACATGCGCTGCATTTGATCAAATCGTCGGATAATATCTCAACTGGTTTCCCCATTTCTGCCTCCCGGACAATCTATCTGTCCTCTTTATACCTCATTATTGATCTTGAATTGCAAAAGTCAGTTCGGCTTTAGCCACAAGCTTTCCATCTACGGTTGCCTTTGCACTGCCCATTCCGATCGGTCCTTTTACCTTTATAATCTGTGTTTCTAACATCAACACATCACCCGGCACAACCTGTCCTTTAAATTTTGCCTGACTGATTCCTGCAAAGATCGCATATTTACCCTTATTTTCAGGCTTCGCAAGCATTGCAACTGCGCCAACCTGCGCCAGTGCTTCAATGATCAAAACGCCCGGCATGATTGGCTTACCTGGAAAATGTCCTGCAAAAAAAGATTCATTATAGGTTACGCACTTTTTTCCTACTGCACGTATTCCGAGTTCTAATTCCTCTATCGTATCAATCAGCAAAAATGGCTGTCTGTGTGGAATCACTTCCATGATCTGCTCTGTATTCATCACTGACATATTAGTCCTCCATTTCCTTGATCAGGATGCTGGAATTATGTCCGCCAAACCCTAATGAATTGCTTAATGCATATTTGATTTTCATCTGTTTAGACTCCTTGCAATAATCAAGATCCATTTCTTCATCCGGGGTTTCATAACCGACTGTCGCATGGATAAAACCTTCCTGAATCTCTTTGACACAGGTAACCAGTTCTACTGCACCTGCTGCACCCAGCAAATGTCCGATCATAGACTTGGTTGAGTTGATTTTTATCTGATTAGCATGAGCACCAAATGCTAGTTTGATGGCTCTGGTTTCAAAGAGATCATTATGATGTGTACTCGTTCCGTGTGCATTGATATACGTAATCTCTTCCTTCTTGATTCCTGCATCATTGATGGCTGCTAGCATAGCATTTGCAGCGCCTTCTCCGTTTTCTGCCGGAGATGTGATGTGATAAGCATCGGATGTATTTCCATAGCCCACTACCTCTGCATAAATCCTTGCGCCACGTTTTTTTGCATGTTCAAGTTCTTCAAGTACTAAAATTCCTGCTCCCTCTCCCATTACAAAACCGCTTCTGTTTTTATCAAACGGAATGGAGCACTTTTTAGGATCATCGCAGCTTGACAATGCGGTAAGTGCTGTAAATCCAGCGATTCCGATCGGTGTCACACTACCCTCACTGCCACCTGCTATCATCACATCTGCATCACCATATTGAATGGTACGAAATGCTTCACCGATGTTATTAGTTCCTGAGGCACAAGCGGTTACGACATTGATACTTTTTCCCTTCAATCCAAACTGAATAGACACATTTCCTGCCGCCATATTCGTAATCATCATAGGTACTAATAAAGGATTTACTCTATTGGGTCCCTTTTCTATCAGCTTTAGATGCTCACGTTCCATTGCCTGAAGGCTTCCGACACCACTGCCAACTGCACATCCCACACGGTACGGATCTTCCTGTTCCATATTAAGACCGGCATCCGCCATTGCTTCTTTCGTTGCAATGACTGCATATTGTGAAAACAATTCCATTCTCTTTGCTGTCTTAAAATCCATATATTCTTTCGGATCAAAATCCTTTACTTCTGCGGCAAGATGACATTTATAATCACTTGCATCAAAGTGTGTGATTGGTGCAAACCCTATCGTTCCTTTTTTTAT
The DNA here is from genome assembly GCA_012515365.1 of Clostridia bacterium. The sequence goes on along the minus strand of JAAYYM010000352.1, from coordinate 701 downwards.
TTCTGTAAAGAAATCTGCTACATTATGGCCAATTGGTGTGATTGCACCTAAACCTGTGATAACAACTCTTCTCTTCATGACATCCTCCAATATTCTCTGTTTAAACCATCTGTTAAAGCATTCCGCCGTCTATAGCGATTACCTGTCCGGTCACATATGATGCCTGTGATGATGCAAGGAATAACACAACCTGTGCCACTTCATCAGGCTTGCCTGCTCGTTTCATAGGGATCTGGCTAAGCAGGTTTTCTTTAACTGTATCAGACAAAACCTCTGTCATTTCAGTTTCAATCAAGCCAGGGGCTACTGCATTGACACAGATGTTTCTGCTGGCAAGTTCCTTTGCTGCACTCTTAGTCATTCCGATCAGTCCTGCCTTACTTGCAGAATAGTTTAGCTGTCCGGCATTTCCGGAAATACCGGATACAGAGGAAAGATTAATGATTCTTCCATAGCGTTGCTTCATCATTTGTTTAGAAGCAAACTTGATCGTGTGAAAACATCCCTTTAAGTTTGTATCAAGTACACTTGTATATTCATCTTCTGACATTCTCATGATCAGGTTATCTTTTGTAATTCCTGCATTATTCACCAGAATATCAAGACTCCCATATTCCTTAATGGTAAAATCAATCATTTCTTTTACGGCATCTGCATCTGCAACATCACACTGATAGACAATGCCTGTACCACCTGCTGCT
>JAAYYM010000351.1 GCA_012515365.1 Clostridia bacterium | reverse complement strand
CTGTTTGAAAATCAGTTTCTAACGAAGGAAGCAATTGCAGAACATCATATTCTTGGACAGATTTTTGATACCTACTGGCTGGTATCTTTTTCGGATAAGCTATTTATGATCGATCAACATGCAGCACATGAAAAGGTGATCTATGAACGTTTGATGAAACGACTTAAAGAAAAGCAGTCAATGACACAGACGCTTTCTCCACCGATGATCATTTCTTTATCAAAATCAGAACAGGAGACGGCGTATCGATTTGAACAGGAGCTGCTAGAAATCGGATTTGTGTTTGAACCATTTGGCGGAAATGAATTTTCAATTAGTGGGATACCTGCAGATCTATACGGTATGCAGGAAGCGGAACTGTTTTATGAAGTTTTGGATGGTCTGATGAATGAGCATCCGTCAAAAGTAAATGATGCCATTTTGTCAAAAATTGCATCAATGTCATGTAAAAGCGCAGTAAAGGGAAATCAAAGACTGTCTGATGAGGAAGCAAAATATTTAATTGAAGAACTCTTAAGATTAGATAACCCATATAACTGTCCGCACGGAAGACCAACCATCATTGCATTTACTAAATATGAAATTGAACGCAAATTTAAGAGGATTATTTCATAATGAAAAAGCTTGTTATATTATCCGGACCGACAGCTGTCGGAAAAACTGCAATTTCCATTGAACTTGCCAAAAGGATGAATGCAGAAATTATATCTGCTGATTCTATGCAGGTCTATCAGAAAATGAATATAGGAACTGCAAAGATAACTCCTGATGAAATGTGTGGCATCAGACATTATATGATTGATGAATTAATGCCGGATGAACCATTTAATGTAGTTGTATTTCAAAAAATGGCTAAAGCATATATGAACGAGATCTATCAAAAGGATAAAATACCTTTGCTTGTTGGCGGAACAGGATTTTACATTCAATCAATCATTAAGGACATTGACTTTGAAGAAACAAACGAAGACTTGCAGTACAGACAGTCATTAGAGAATCGTGCAAAGATTGACGGAGCACAGGTTCTGTTTGATGAGCTTAAACGTATCGATCCGGTTTCGGCTGAGAAAATACATGCCAACAATATAAAGCGTGTGATTAGAGCATTGGAATATTATCATCTGACCGGAAAGCGGATTTCAGAGCATAATGAAGAAGAAAGTAAGAAAGACTCTCCTTATGAATATTATTATTTTACATTAACTGATCAACGTGATAAACTATATCGTCAGATAGACAGACGTGTTGACCAGATGATGGAACAGGGACTTTTGGAGGAAGTGAAATCTCTTTATGAAGCGGGATATACAAAGGATCTGATATCCATGCAGGGACTAGGCTATAAAGAGCTGTATGCCTGTCTTGACGGGCTTTGTACATTAGACGAAGCAGTTGATAAAATCAAGCGAGAAACCAGACATTTTGCCAAACGTCAGCTGACTTGGTTTAAAAGAGAACAGAATGTAATCTGGATCGACAAGCAGGAATTTAAGTATGATGATGAATCAATCATAGCGTATATGCTGCAAAAGATAGCAGAAGGAAATGAGGATTAAGATGTATAAGGAATTAGGAATTGGAGAACAGGTCGTATCATATGGTGAAAAAATAGAAGCTTTGTTACATGAGAGATTTTTAAAAATTGACAAAATTTCTGAGTATAATCAGTTAAAAGTGATTCATGCAATGCAAACATGTAAAGTGAGTGAAGCCTGTTTTCAGGAATCTAGCGGATATGGATATAATGATATGGGAAGAGATTGTCTTGAGGAGGTCTATGCACAGGTCTTTCATACACAGGCAGCTCTTGTAAGACCACAGATCACCTGTGGTACACATGCACTGAATATTGCCTTGTCTTCTAATTTAAGACCAGGTGATGAACTGCTATCTCCAGTAGGAAAACCATATGATACATTGGAAGAAGTAATTGGTATTCGTCCTTCAAGGGGGTCTCTTGCAGAGTATGGAATCACATATTCACAGGTTGATCTACTTCCTGATGGTGAATTTGATTTTGAAGGAATCAGGCATGCTGTCAATGAGAAAACAAAACTTGTGACGATTCAGCGTTCAAAAGGATATCAGACGAGAAAAACGTTATCAGTAGAGCGGATTGGAGAGTTGATTTCTTTTATTAAATCTATTAAACCAGATGTAATCTGCATGGTTGACAACTGTTTTGGAGAATTTGTGGAAGAGATTGAACCGACTGATGTTGGTGCTGACTTATGTGTTGGCTCTCTGATTAAAAATCCGGGTGGCGGACTGGCCCCTATTGGCGGATATATTGTAGGGAAAAAGGAATATGTGGAACAGGCAGCCTATCGATTGACCTCTCCGGGTTTGGGAAAAGAAGTTGGTGCATCACTAGGCGTTATCAAAAGCTTCTATCAGGGATTGTTTTTGGCTCCTGTTGTAGTAGCAGGTGCTCTAAAGGGTGCCATATTTGCTGCAAAGTGTTATGAAAACTTTGGGTATCGTGTTGTACCTGCAGCAGATGAAGAACGTTTTGATATTATACAGGCGATTGAATTTTTAGAACCCAAAGGATTGATTGCTTTTTGTAAGGGTATTCAGGCAGCGGCACCTGTAGACAGCTATGTATCACCGGAACCATGGGATATGCCGGGATATGACTCCAAAGTAATTATGGCGGCTGGCGCCTTTGTATCAGGTTCTTCGATTGAGCTGAGTGCAGATGGTCCTTTGAAAGACCCCTATGCCGCATATTTTCAAGGTGGTCTGACTTGGCTTCATGCAAAATTTGGAATTCTTAAAACCTTGCAAATCTTTTTAGAAGAAGGAATTGTTCATGAAGAGAGTTTTCGTATCTAGTATGATATTGATTATGATTTCTGCCACTCTTAATATGCTGGCTGTTTTTTCTCCTGAATTTTCGCAGTGGTATGCAGAACATATATTTACGAAATGGACGACTATGGTTAGTCGTCTGTTTTCATTTACCTGCAATTCTGTTTTTGAATGGATTATTGTAATTGGATTGATTTTATTGATTTATAATCTTTTAAAACAAAGAAGAAGGATCAGGCAGAAGCAAATGACAGTGAGAGATTGTGTGTGTCAGGATGCAGGAGTCGTTTTATTCATTCTTGCAGTGGCATATTTGATATTTATGATTTCATTTGGAATTAATTATCATCGTACTCCTTTTTATGAATCAGAACAAATCAAACGGACAGAATATGGGGTAGAAGACTTGATTCATACGTGTGAATATCTGACTGACCAAGTCAATAATGAGGCGAAACGAATGCGGCTTGACACGTGGGGCTCTGCTACAGTGAATGAAGCAAATGTTGAAAATCGGGCAACTGAAACATTTGCACGTGCATCAGATTTATATCCATCTCTATCAGGTTATGTACCAAAACCAAAGACATTTAAACTATATCAAGGAATGTCATCACAGCTTTTAATGGGAATTTCAATTCCGTTTACAATGGAAGCACATTATAATGATGATATGCCTTCCTTTCAGATACCTGATACGATTTGCCATGAATTTGCACACATCAAGGGCTTTATGAGAGAAGAGGAAGCAGGCTTTATTGCCTATCTTGTCTGCATTTCTTCTCCTTATTCAGACTTTCGTTATAGCGGATATCTGTCAGCATACACTTATTGTATGAATGACTTATATAAATGTGATCGGATCAATTATTTAAGGATTCGCGACAAATTATGCAAGACAGCGTCTGATGATCTGATTTATAATACGAAATACTGGAATGAACACGAAGGATGGTTTTCCAGATTCTCAGACAGAATGAATGATTTATATCTGAAATGGAATCATCAGGAACAGGGAGTTTTAAGCTATCGACTGATGACTGACTTGGTCGTATCTTACTATCTGCAGACACAATAAAATGTGTATCAGATTTCATAGAAAATTAAGACAAATATTGTATACAGAAAAAAGGAATTGTGATAATATAACTATATGTTGTGCTTTGACATTGAGGGTGTCTTAAACAATTGATAGGTGAGTATCGTTTTGCATTGATTTTCAGAAATTGTTCTTTCCAAAAAGAAGGAGCAAATATAATGAATATGAATCATGCAATCAAAGAGTTACCAGAGAGTGAACGGCCCTATGAGAGATTTTTAGATAAGGGTGCACTGGCTCTGTCTGATGCAGAGCTTTTGGCGATTATGATAAGAACCGGAGTGAAAGGAGAGTCAGCGCTGGATTTGTCAAGACGGCTGCTGAACATTTCAACAGAAGGTCTGATAATTCTACAAAGGCTGTCAATTGAAGAACTCCAGAATATACAAGGAATAGGGCAGGTAAAAGCAATTCAGCTTAAGTGCATTGCTGAGCTTTCAAACCGTCTTGCCAGAGCATGCAGTGAAAAGAAAGTGTGTTTTGATACGCCTTCGACTGTTGCACAATACTATATGGAAGATTACAGACATTTAGAAACAGAACACTGTCTGCTGATCCTGTTGAATGCAAAAAACCATCTGATAGGCGATTTCCTTTTATCAAAGGGAACCGTAATGAGCACACTTGTATCTACAAGAGAAATTTTCAAAAAAGCACTGCAGTGCGGTGCTGTGTTTTTTATGTTATTACACAATCATCCAAGTGGTGATTCGTCTCCAAGCAGAGGAGACATTCTGATGACAAAAAAATTGTTTGACGCCGGAAATATTATGGACGTAAAATTGATTGATCATATTATTATAGGTGACAACAGTTATAGCAGTATGAAAGAACTACAATTATTCTAATAAATACGGAAGAAAATGAAGGAGGAGAACACCTGTGGCTTCCAGTGCTTTTGGTATCGATCTTGGTACCGGTAATATTAAAATATACAGCAATATAGATGGTATGATCCTGAATGAAAAAAATATGATCGCCATAAAGAATAGAAATCTGCTTTTCTCATATGGAGATTCTGCATATGAAATGTATGAAAAGGCACCGGCAAATATTGTAGTGTCCAGACCTGTTAATAATGGGGTTATTGCGGATATTCAGAATATGCAGACACTGCTTAAGAATTTCCTGAGTGATATTTCAGAGGGGAATCTGCGGTCAGCTGATTATTATATTTCTGTTCCGACGGATATTACAGAGGTTGAGAAACGTGCGTTTTTTGATCTGGTCAGAGATGCAAATGTAAAAGCAAGAAAAATCATGATTGTGGAAAAGGCAATCGCAGATGGTCTTGGTCTTGACGTTGATGTGAAAAATTCACAGGGAATCATGATCGTTGACATTGGTTTTGATACGACCGAAATATCAATTTTATCTCTTGGAGGCATTGTTCTCAGTCGTCTGATCAAAACAGGCGGCCAGAAGCTGGATGAAAGTATACGTAACATTATACGTAAGGAATACAATCTGATGGTTGGATTGAAAACTGCAGAAAAAGTTAAGCTGTCACTAGCTGAACTGGAAGAAAGCGGAGAGGACGCCATTGTTTACGGAAGAGATATCGTAACAGGACTTCCTGTAGAGAGAAATATTCCGGTGACACTTGTAGACAAAGCAATGAAAGAACATTTTGAATCCATAGTTGATAATATAAAGGTAATTTTGGAGAGAACTCCACCTGAGCTTGGCGCAGATATATACAGAAAAGGTGTTTATTTAACCGGTGGCTCGGCGAAGGTATTACATTTAAATGAATTGATCGCCAAGGGTACCGGATTAAAAGTTAACCTGGCAGATAATGCAGAAGACAGCGTAGCATGCGGACTTGCAAAAATCATTAACGATGACCAATACAAATCATTGGCATATTCCATTAT
>JAAYYM010000350.1 GCA_012515365.1 Clostridia bacterium | reverse complement strand
CCCTCATCACGTTTTATTGTCCTCGAAAACAAATGCGGTTCTCCGGTTGCTTTGTTATATACATAGAAAATCTCATTTGCGCTCAATATCTTCTGACACAGTGCCGCTGCCAGTTTATCAATTTTTTTATGATTCTCCTGCTGTTGTTCCTCACCCTCTTCTTTTTGAGAATGAAGCCATGAAAACAGTCTCCATATTTCTGCACAATCCGTAATACTCAGCGCTGCTATGTCTTCATTAGACAATTCCAGATTTTGTTGTGTCACATAAGCATCTCCCAAAGCATTTATATATGCGTTATGCACCTCAGCAATCGACTGGTCTCTTGTATGTAGAACCATTCCCCTTTTTAAATGATGTAACTTTCCTTTTTCTATTTTTAAGCCTACATGACAGTCAGAAGCTTCTTTGGCTGATATACCCGGACCGGTTTCAATCCCCAAGATAGTTGTCAAGAAAATCTGGGCATCATCATCTCCCATATCAGAAATATATACAGCATCACCCACAGTAACCTTACCTTTTAATCTTCCAACCACAATAACATCATCACAATTTTGTAATGCGAAGATATCTTGAATCCCCAAAACAAAAGAGGCTGATACAATATCTGTATTACACACTGCCCCTTGATTTAGTTTGTCTTTCAGTTTTGTGAACATTCCCATTTTGTCCTTCTTCTCCTTCATAGTTGATTGTTCTTTCCTCATATTATCATAATCACTTTTCTTTTTAGGTGCCTCCATTTATCGGTTTCTATCGGTCAGTTTCATACATATTTACATAAGCACCTTCCAATACCCGGATTTGCTTTATTGCCCTCTTTATTACCCACCCACATCATATCATGAGTGGGCAATAAAGTAAGAATAAAATTGAAATACCTCTTCGCGTTGCACTGCTCCATATCTCCAATGTAAGCAACATTACGGATAATAACAGCTATCGTGAGATTTACATTTCCATAGTGCCATTGGATGTTCTTTCACTCGTTCTAAAATTTCAGCATCCTTAAATAGTAATTCTGGTCTGTATTCTTTTTGTTCAAACGCTTCCATATATTCCATTTCTTCTGCTGTAACCTGCATCAGATCTGCAATATATTTTCTTGCACTTAACTTCCTTTCATCTAAATCAAAATTTTCCTTTTTCCGAAGAACAGGAAATAAATCTCGTCTTATCTTCTGAAATGTTAATCTCTCGATTGCAGATGTATCAAAAGTTTTATTTACTTTTTCCTGCGAAATTGAATTGTAAAAGATAATGCATTTTCGGAACATATCTTTCTCATCTGAATCAAAGAGTCCATAATAAACCATATTGTTAAAATCGTACAAATCTCTGGCTGCTGCACGGCTTATCAACGCATTTGTTTTTGCCGCAAATACTTCCATTGGTGCAAGTGTACGAATTTCAAATCTTTCTTCGAAAACATCTGTTAGTATCTCGGTTTTTATCGGTTTCAACACATGAGATCTCAAGGAATAATTCAGCTCTATCTTAATATTATCCATATTACCTGCTGAATTCCGGTATTGATAATGAAACGCATCCAGACTAAAGTTAAATCTAGACGCTGTGGACAGCTGATAGCCTTCCATATCCATATATTCCTTGAGAATTGCAGCAATCTTTTCCCTGTCCTCTGCCATTTCATCCTTTGTAACATTGGGAATATAATCCATATCAATGTCCACAGACAATCTTGGAAGATTGAAAATCACCATATTGATTGCAGTTCCACCTTTCAATACCAGATGCTCCTGTAAATACGGTTCGTTATTCATAAATTTCAGTATCTCTTTTAGACGCAGAACCTTTTCGAAAGTATCTCTAACAAATCCATATTGCTGTGCAATTCTGCCAAGTTGTATTTTATTATATTCAATCATCTTCACCACTCACTCCGTTCTTCAAGTATCCTTTCGCATCTGATACAACCATTTTCCACTTTGTATTATAACAACCCTGAAAAATATCTTTAGAGAGATAGCGATTGCTTTTCCCAATATGCTCCATGCACATCTCATAAAATCCGTTTGTTAGACCACTTGCCTTGCAATATGTTTCCAACAAATATCCCATTTTCTGATACAAAAACTGATTGTGATACTCTGCTAAATACTGGAACAGCTTGTTTTCATCTAATTTACGAATTGACTGAATAAAGGCAATCACTTCTTCAATCCCTGCAATCTTATCCATATCTTTCACACTGTCCAACAAAGTCTTCTCCAAGTCAGTAACACGAATTCCACCACTATATTTTACACTTTCAATACCAGTCTGCGTTTTTGCAGGAATATATTTATAGGTATATCCATCAAACTCGAATTCTTGAAATCGCGTTTCAGAAGACACATATACATCATAATATACCTGATCCGACATTCCATGATATTCTATTGCAGTGTGATGTGATATATAAGCACTCTTTGTAATCATACAAGCTATCTGAAATCGACTTGCTACTGGCGCACCTGTTTCCCCACTGATACAGGTATACAGATTATTTCTGATTTTCATAATCAGTTTTTGTTTCATAAGCCGCTTTAGGGCCGACCTTGTACTTTCAATATTATCATAATATTGGTTCACATCATCAGTTGTAAACACTGGTTTTTGTAATAATTCAAAGTATAAATTCATAACATCACCTTATTTTTTGTATAATACAGTTCGTTTTTAAACTGTTTGATTCTCATTATAAACTATAATACATTCTTTTTAAGCAATTTGCAAGTTTAATATTTGTATGTTTTGGTTTCTTTTTAAACTCTTTTATACCAAAAATAAAGTGTGAATATCTCCTTTCCTAAGTAAATATGTACATTATAGTCCTTATACGTACCTTCACAAGTTCTGACTGGAGGTGTTCCTTCTATTGTGCTCTTTTCGCTGTGTTCATACTTCGTTCTCCTTTTCTTGAAATGTTTGACCATAACACAAAAAAGACACTTCCTTAGATTTGTTCTAAGAAAGTGTCTTTGTCTGTACAAATATTTTCGTAAAGTACCCGAGGTATTCGGTAGTTGAACCCGTTATTCCTCGTTATTACATCAGAATTTGTTGTAGTACGCGTTGTAGTAAACTATTTTCAAGTCCGGAAAGCCGCATAAACACTGGGTTTATTTGTCCAACGACTTCATTGTCGGGAACTCCTCCGACAAAACCTTGATTTCCCTCCATGATTCTTCATGGTAATCAGTTTGCGCATCCGAAATGCTTTTTTTGATGTTCGTGATTCTCCATGACGCTACAGATTCGATGTGTCCTCGTTGTGGCAAGTACCTTTTCTGGTATGGTTTCATGGATCATCATAAAGACTGGGCAATGTCTAAAAACTTAATAGACAATTTGCTACATTTTTATTATAAGTTCTTCATTGTTATATTTCAAGAAATTTCTATATTTCAAAACATAACATCGAAAGTCCTCTATTAAGAAATAAAAATCAAATGCATATTTGAATGTCTTTCCAATGAATGTTTATCTTTCTCAATAAATTTCCAGGTATCTTTATATGTACCATGTACTGCTAACTCTGAATCTGATATAAAGCTTATGAAATCAGCTACTTTACCCTCATACTTTTCGGCAAACTCATCAGACAACTCTTCCTTCTCCTCATCAGAATAGTCCTTTAGTTCGTTATACAATACATGTTCCAAGTTACAAGAATTGAAATAAAGTCGATATCTGATTTCATGTACTTTTCCTGTTTTCCAAAGTTTAAACATTATTTCCGATTTATGTTTATTTCTATTCTCTGTTGCACTAACATTTGAAGTTTCCGTATGATCTTCATAATACTGAATAGAATCAACTTCACCCTCAATAATACAGCCTTCTGTAAAAGTTCCATCCGTGTCAGCAATATGAATGATTTTTATAAAATCTTCCCAGTTATATCCGTATCTTTTTCTTATTTCATCTATTATTTGATCAACTTTGGAAACAGCATTTTCTACAGACGTTGAATTATTGGATGTTATATCTCCATGAACAACTGCAAACTGCACTTCTGCCGAAGAAAAATATTCTTTCAGAATTCCGCCAATCGCATTTTCATCACTTGGACCCTCAACTATGACAGCGATTACCTTTTTCTCACTCATTATGAATACTCCTTCCCGCCTTTCGGAATGCTCTTGCAATCTTTAGGCTATCTGTTTCCTCATAAATCGTCTCGTCCTGCCCCCCAAGGGTGATACTTCTAATATACATACTTCGTAAATTATTAGAATCCTTCACACTTTTCATGTGTATATAGCGATTGCATGGGTTAACAGTTGAGAACATAATACTTTCCTTATCAAGCATTTCAAGAGCTCTAAGATTATGCGACGTAAAGATCAACTGTCCCTTTGCACTCTTTCCAAAAATATCTAACAGCTCTCCCAGCATATATTCAAAAATACCTGCATCTAGTTCGTCAATCACTAAGCAAATAGAAGAATTTCCAAATGCCTGAATCAACACATTCATAATTGAGACAATCTTAATGATTCCCTCTGATTCCATCCTAATTGGAATAGGCTTCTTACCATCACGAACGGACATAAGTTCAACCTTCCAGCCTTCTTCTCCAGAATCTAACGCCTGTTTTCCATAATCCTTAACATCAATTTTCATTCCTGGAATAATTGTATATAAAACTGTATTTATTTGTTCAATGATTTCATCAAGTATCTCTTTTCTTCCTTCATCCAAAACAACTGGCTCCATGAGAGGAATCGCAAAATCTCCCTTTGCTCCAATCTTTTTATTCTCAATACGAAAAGCCATTGGAAGTAAAAAGTTAGCTGTAATCATTCCAGAATGTGTATTTCTAATTACAAATAAATCTTTAAGTGCAAAATTAAACAAGGCGCAAATAACTATTGCATAGTTCTTAAAAGATCCTTCAATTCCTTTACAAAAAATTTCTCTGCTATTCTCTCCAAATATATATGAACAATTACTCTTTTCCGCTATTTTCCTAGCAACAATTAAGTCCGTTTTAACTTCTTTGTTTTTTCCTATTAATTCATCCAAACGCTTCTGCGGTTTAAAAATACAATCTGGTTCCGATTTTTGATAATCTATGAATATGTTCTTGTTTGTTCTACTTCCATCCTTGTTAATTGCACAGTTCAAGGACTCTCTTTCAATGGATATTGCTCCATCCCTCTTTTCAAGGTAAACTTGATATCCAACTTCAAAAACAAAGCCATGTCCAAATATTTTAAATTCAGCAATTATCTCTGCCTTATCTTCATCCACATCAATATAGTCACTTATACTTTGGTCGATTTCTTTACCAATCATAATCTGCTGTAAAAAAAATAGGGTATCCACTACTGCAGTCTTTCCTGAGCCATTTTGTCCATAAATCCCAAGAATTTCTGCTCCCCCAAGACTAAGTCCCTTATTATTAGCTCTTGGCATAAAAATAGTTCCCGTTTTAACGTTTTTTATATTTTCCAGTGTCAAAGATGATAAACGCACTACAAAGTCTTTCATTTTCCACCTCCAAATTTTATTAGTAGACAATGATATGATATCACACAGATTCAAAATAATCAATCGTAATTTTTATTTTGATATTTTTTATTCCTTTTTTATATTTCTGTTCAATTATATCATGTTCTTTTTTTTAATCCAGCTTCACCCCAGCTTCAGCCTTCCCTTCCTTTTACTTCAAACAGTTTAAGACAGTACTTGTTAGTTTCTTTTTTATAATCGATTCATCCCTAAATGGGAAAAAAACACGCCTGTATGCCAATTTTTAAGTGATTGAGCTTTCATCGTTGAAATCCTGCTTTGCAGGATTTTTTCCTTGTTTGAATCACAATTGCGAACTTGTTTCGCAATTACCTAATAATTATTGAATATCCCTGTATTCCTCCCTGTAAGTAAATCTGAACTCTACTCTATAGGACTTATTATAACATATCATTCTTGCATCATTCTAGCATATCCAAAAATCATTCTATGTAAATTAATCAACAAGATCATTCTGGAACCTTGAAAGATGCTCATACGGAAGAATAAGTCTTCCACGGTAGAGGCCACATCCATCGTTAATAAGGGAATTATTCACCGCTCCAAACATATTTACATCTAATTTTGATAATTCAAGTTGCTGCAACATAATACCTCTTTCATATGCTTCATCAAAATAAATATTTTCTCCTTTTGGAATTGCATCTCTTCTGGCTCTTTCACTTTCCTGTCGTTTTTCGTAACCTAAATGATTGGCAGGACCAATCTCCGCAAAATCATCCATTTCTTTTGTACGAAACTGTACTTCTACATAACAACGAGCAATATTATCATAAAATGTAATATGTAGTGAACGATATCCATAATTCTCTGCATTTACAATATAATCCCTATAGTACGGGCTTACGCTCTCTTTTAACAGGGGCGTTTTTTTCTCACCTGTTAATGTAGACAGTTCTGCGGTAAATCCGCGTTCCTCCAAAAAACCAGGCAACTGGTTAGCAACATCATATAGATATTTCATTTCTTCATCAGCAAGAGTCTCCCCTTCTTTCAAATGGCATTTTGGAAGAGATATTACAATTCTATATGCAATCAAATCTCGAAAACAGGTTAGACAGTTTTTTACTTCAGCAGTAGAAGGGTAATGACCATGTTCGTTGTAATAATCGGATATATATTCCACTATATATCCATTAAATTTTGATTCCGCGCGTATCAAGGATTTAATTCGTCCCTTGAAGGTAAATGCAAGAAAAGGATATTCATTTGCCATCAATTTATAGAATTCCCGAATCCGCTGAGACTGCGAAGTCAGGAAATCATTGTGCTGTAAAAGTTCCGAAATTTGAAACAGAAAATTGCAGTGAACAAAATCAATTTGATTATGAGTTTCTTTTGCAGACTGTTTCAAATCCTCCGTATATCTCTGTAAAATCTTAAGAACGGTATCTCCAGAATATAAATAATCATTTAATTTTATCATAAAATATTAACCTCACAGACTGTGTTTTATTATGCCTTAGTATATCATAGCATATCCAATCCCTATCTCGCAAAACTATAAAAACTGAGTTCGCAATTGCTTCAACTAATTATTCTTTGTATCCAAAAATACCCAAACTTTGTTCATCCTTTCTCCACCGAGCACCTATGTACACTCCATCTCCTACTCCGATAATAAATGAAATTTCATTATCATTATCTATTTCATATCGTATTTCTTTATAACTTGTTTTTCTAAATTTTTCAAAAAATGCAAGTGCCTGCTCATACGTACATCCATCTGATCCGGTCCATATATTAAGCGATTCCTCATTGATTGTTTGTCCTTCAAGATAATCGAAGGTTATCCCGGTGGGTAGTTCCGGAATGTATTGTGCATAGGGATGGTCGTTCCAGTCATCGGGTGCTGTGTTATATTTTGCGGCTTCTGCTTCATAATCAAGAGAAACTGCAGATTTGGAACAATAAGTGGTTATTTTGTATTCAGAATCCTCTCCATTATATCCACTATACATCGATCCAACCATAGGTACTGTTTCTGAATACCGAACCACCTCACCTATTTCGAATCCGATATTGTTATAGAATAAATCATCCCTTATTCCCCATCCGCAATCTGTTCCTGCTGTAACCGGAACAAGAATAGGCTCATCAGTAGAATTGCTGTTCGCCTCTTCAAAAAAGTATTTCACGTTGTCATATCGTCCTTTATATAAATACCAGTGATCATAATGAGAATTTTCGTAGAAGTTGCTTGCTGTTGCGTCCAGTGCCTCCGGCGTAACCAGACTCTCATCCTTTGCATCTAAATTGGTAAGAATAGGTGCACCCCCGTCCGTTCCTGCATACATCGCACATTTGGCATCTTCATATACAATTTTCGTCTTCACACTGCATATTCCAATCTCGTCATAGGACTCCAGCATAACAACTGTTGCATTGTGATGCTCAGGTTCTCTCTCTCCAAGTACTCCATAATGCCAAATAGGTACAACATTACCATAACGGGTATACCACTCAGGCATATCTATCACATAAGGCATTTCCACCATAATGATACGATACATCTCTGTGTCCGGAGTAAAATAGTTATCATCCTCCTTGTTGACCGGAAAATCTTCTGGAATAGCCGGGATGATGCTTTCCTTTCCATTGATTGCATCCTCTACATATCCGGCAAAAGCAAGGTCGTCACTTATGTATACCTCATAATATCTCGTATTACGAATCATCTCTTCCAAATTGTCACACTGGAATTTCATTCCGACAGCATCCGCGGACGCACCTGACAGATTCTCATATCCATTTGTACCCTCTGCCAGATTATGCCCTTCTCTATTCTCATCCGGCGTGAGGCTGTATCCGTTTACTGCTGCTTTACCCTGTGAATACATCTGTCCGGTTGCAAATTCTAATGTGTAGTAATGATGATTTAACCGTTCTTCATTCTCGTATAGGCGAACCTCAATGGAATCGTAATTATAAAACGCTGTCTTTGCTTCCTCGCCGGGTATTTGGAATTTAACAGTATTTTTATCATAAAAGGAAATATTAAATTCCTGCGCTTCCCCCTGTCCGTTTCTATCATCAGCTCCTGTCTGTACGAGAATATCTGCTGTATTGCCCTCCTCTATGGTTACCAAATTCCCATGATTCTCAGGCAAGAACTCCACGCGATACGTTTCGCAGTTTCTAATCGTAGTAGCAATCCCTGGCTTCTTAATAATCATGGAATAATTCATATTGGTTCTCTCAACAACACATGCACCATCTTGCTCTCCCAAATACCATCCGTCCTCCAAAGCCACTTCGCTGAAGTTTTCTTCGTAAATTGCTGAATCTATATCATTGATCCACATTTGTAAGCCATTTTCCCCTTCCTTGGGAAAAAGGAAAATATCAATGCTATTTAGAAGATGTGTCTCATCTCCCTCCTTAACAGAATCAAGTGCTCCAACTGATTCATCGGTCAGGCTGATGGTAGCCTCGTTTTCTCCATTTAGCGTAATAATCAGCTTGCCGTCCGGCAAGGTGACTTCGGTGCTATCAGCAGAGGTATGCTCTATATCTGTAGAAAGCGACAGATTTTCCGCCTTATTACTGTCAGGTGCCATAGGCAGTATCATCTTCCAGATAACAAAACAAAAGATGGCAACAAAAAGTATCGTTCCGACAGCAAAGAGCACCTTTTTATTGCCATCTTTTGTTTTGTTATCTG
>JAAYYM010000349.1 GCA_012515365.1 Clostridia bacterium | reverse complement strand
TATCATTTGAAACAGCATTTTTCATAATAGAACTTATAAGAGTTGTTACTCCTGTAATATTTGCTAATCCCGCTCCTTGTGTTAGAATTGATGGGTCGCTAATATCAACATCTTTTAATGAATTGGCACTTCCTTTGTTTCCATAAGAACTCCAAGAATTGGAGTAATATGCTGGTGCTAGTCCCTCAAAAGATGAAATCACTATTTCAAAATTGTTATCTTGTGCCATATTTTTTAGCTAAGTATGCTTTATAAGCTTTTTCTGCTGATTTCTTTGTCTTATAAATTGCCTTTCCTTTTCCTATTTTATATTTATTTCCAACTTTTATTACTGGCATATTTATTTATCACACTTATTATTTAATATCTTCTCAATGTTAATAGCCATTTTATTATTTTCCTGCTTAATGTATTCAATATCTTTTCCTATTTTTGCCAAAGCAACCCTCGTTTCTATGTGGTAATTTTCAACACTTTTTACTCTTTCTTCAAGACCAACATAATCATCCTTGCGTTCATCTATTGTTTCTGTTATATTTTTCATTTGGCTTTCTAAATATCTCATAAAGAGTTTTGAGATTATTGTTGATACGCTGATTGCTATTCCTATTATAAATGTTATAAGTTCCCAAGTTATTTCCATTTTAGTTGTTAATTAAAGAATAAGAAGAAATTAGAGGTATTTACTGCAACATCTTCTGTGTATAGTCCAATAACCGATTTACCAGCTGACGAAGAACCCCATACATTTAGAAAATAAGTTGATGATATTTTGCATAAAGCATTATTATTATATGCACCACTATGAGATGATTCATTTGATGAAAAAGTAATTGTGCTTCCAGAGAATGTTCCAGATTTTGCTGCATTACGCCAAGAAACAATAATCGTTGAACTATCTAAAACACAAACAGAATTGTAAGATGCTTGTGCACTTTTATAAACATATTCACTTCCATATGATATTTCATCACCATTTGATACAGTTCCAATAATTGCAGTTCCATATCCAGAATTTCCAGTATCTTCATATGATATAACAAAATGCGTAGAGTCTATCGCACAATTATCAATCCACTCTGTATTTGCAGAATTGAATACATATTCATCTCCAAATGTTATTGTTGTTCCTGAAACTACTCCTATTTTAGAACAACCGTAATCATCTCCCCCATCATCTTTATAAGAAACTACAAAGTGTGTTGAATCTAATGTGTCTATTACTGTATAATCAGTATCAGCTTCATTAAATATATAGTTGCTTCCATAAGTTATATCTGTTCCAGACACGGTTGCTACACTGGCTGTACCGTAGTAGGTTGAGTTTATACTATCTTTTCCAGCAATTACAAATGATGTTGTAGATAATACTGTTAAGTCTAACTCATTGAAATACCTATCACCGCTCCCACTTCTTGTTCCAAAAGCAACCTCATCATCATTACTTACTGTTGCAATTACAGACCTGCTACCATTAGGTGCAAACCAAGCAATTACTAATTTATTTGTATCTAATTTTTCTACTTTTGGATAAAATGCGGAGTATCCTTCTGTGCTATAATCCCAAAAGGTGTATTCATCTCCCCAAGTTATTTCATCATCATTGCTTATTGTTCCTATTTTTATTATGCCATCATAATAAGGTCCACCATCTTGCTTAACAAAAACAACAGCAATATGAGTACTATCTAAGACAGCACAATCTGAAAAATATGTGAATGCATTATTATGTGTATATTCTGTTCCAAATGTTATTGCCATATTATGCTTCTTGTGCAGAGGCGACACAACCCCATTTACTTGTTACTGTGTCATATATAAAACCAACTGTTAAGACCTTTGATATTACTGTTGTTGTTGGCAATGCTACTCCTTTTGCTTCAAAACTTGCCCCCCAAGTAATTGCTCTTGCAGTTCCATTATCTTTTATTCTAATAAGTAATCTTTGGAAGTTTGTCGGTGTTCCAGACAAATTGGTTGTCATTGAGGTTATGTTTGTTGCTAAAGCCGTTATTGAATGAGCGTCAACATTGTCCGTGTTTATTGTTGGTGTTGCCGAACTTTCTTCCGTTGAAACCCTTGGGGTTATTCTCTTATTGGTTAATGTTTGTGTGTATGTCTTAAGAACAAACTCATCACTTCCTGATGATATTGGTATTGATATTTCGGCACTCCCAGAACCCTGAAGCTCAACATTGCCACCACTTATTTTTATTTCTCTAGATGTAGTTCCACCAGCTATTTTGAAACCATCT
>JAAYYM010000348.1 GCA_012515365.1 Clostridia bacterium | reverse complement strand
GAGAAGATACCCCGGAAACAGCCAGGGAGCTAAAACCCGAAAAACCCTGTGATACCAAGCATTTGAGAAGAAATACAAGACTTATATGGAGTTATAAAAAGATGATAAAAGTACTATTTATATGCCACGGCAACATCTGCCGTTCACCAATTGCCGAATTCGTTATGAAGGACATGGTTCAAAAAGCCGGTCTTTCAGATCAATTTTATATTGCATCTGCCGCCACCAGTACAGAAGAAATATGGAACGGAGTAGGAAATCCGGTCTATCCGCCGGCGCGTGCGGAACTCGCCAAACATGGATTATCCTGCGAAGGAAAGCGGGCAGTGCAGTTGCAACGTTCAGATTATAATAAATACGATTATCTGCTTGCTATGGACAGTATGAATATCCGCAATATGCTGAGGATGCTAGGAGGAGATCCACAAGGTAAAGTAAGCCGATTGCTTGATTTCTCAGAACATCCGAGAGATATTGCAGATCCGTGGTATACCGGCGTCTTTGATATTACTTATCGTGACGTAGTTGAAGGATGCGAAGCTTTATTAGGACATATTTTACAAAGCATTAACGAAATGAAATAGAGCAAAGTCAAACATAATGGATAGAGAAAAGAACAATGAAGAAATGGCTGGAAGAAGTATTTGCAAGAATCAAACATGATTTTAAATATGTGAAGTGGGTGTTTATCGGGATACCGATTTATTGGGCAGTCATGATGGCTGTTTTTCATGATGTATGTATGACGACCATTTTGACCGGATTTCCGTGTCCGGGATGTGGCATGACGCGTGCGTGTGTTCTGCTGCTCAGGGGACATGTTATGGAATCCATACATATGCATCCTATGGTGATCCCATGGCTCATATTTGGAATATATGCATTTATGATGCACTATTTATTAGATAAAAAGATTTATGGATGGAAAATCATGATGGGGCTGCTCTTAGCAGCTATGCTTGGAGTCTATGTATATAGGATGCTGACGATCTTCCCGAACGAAGCACCCATGATCTATACACCGACTCCATGGCATAAATTATTTTTCAAATGAGTAGCGCCCTGATGCGCCACATGGAAGAAACAATCCGGAATCTGTGACAGGGAGACCGATTTCATCCGCTTCCACATGTCCGCCGAATTTTTTAACGAGTGCTGTATTCAGCATGTAAGATAATACTGCAGGCTGCAGACCCGTTGTATAAGAATTTACTAAAAAGAAAAGTGGTTTATCTGATAAAATCTGAGTACATAACTCAATAAATGGGAAGATTGATTCTTCAATCTTCCAAATCTCACCCTTAGGTCCACGCCCATAAGAGGGAGGATCCATGATGATGGCATCATATTGATTGCCACGGCGAATCTCGCGTTCAACAAATTTCACGCAATCATCAACAAGCCAGCGAATCGGAGCAGTATCTAACTTCGAACTTCTGGCGTTTTCTTTTGCCCAGTTTACCATTCCCTTAGAGGCATCCACATGAGTTACATGTGCACCAGCACTTGCAGCAGCAAGGGTGGCACCACCGGTATAGGCAAACAGATTTAGGACGCGGATAGGATCTTTGCGTCCTGATGAAATGGCATTACGAATGATGGCACTAAACCAATCCCAATTGGTTGCCTGCTCTGGGAAAAGACCAGTATGTTTAAAACTAAAAGGTTTCAAATTAAATGTAAGTGACTGATAAGAAATGCACCATTGTTCAGGAAGATTAAAAAACTCCCATTCACCTCCGCCTTTTGTGCTACGGTGATAATGACCATTCATATTAGTCCATTTCTTATTCTTTCGTGGAAGATTCCAAATGACTTGTGGATCCGGTCGAACAAGAAAATAATTTCCCCATCGCTCCAGTTTCTCACCATTTGATGTGTCGAGGACTTCATAGTCCGTCCAATTATCTGCAATCCACATAATATACTCCTTAGGTTTATGAACTAACGTAACACACTTGAAATTACCGCCAGAATCATATCCTGTTCAAATGGTTTCTGCAAAAATTCAGAAGCTCCAAGTTTAACTGCCTCTACCATTTTTGTCTGCTGTCCGGCTGCAGTTACCATGACAACACGTGCATTGACGTCATAAGCTATGATTTGCTTCAGTGCTTCAAGTCCATCCAGAATCGGCATGGTAATATCCATCGTGACAATGTCAGGAGATAATTCCTTGTATAAATCGACACCCTCCTGTCCGTTCTTTGCTTCACCAACGACGGTGTGTCCTGCATCCTCTAAAATTGTAGTCAACATTTTTCTGGATGTTCTAGAATCATCTACGATTAATACTTTTGCCATTTCAATTCTCCTCCGTATCATTTTTTGTCTTCAATTGACGCTGTCAGTTTGTATTTATATATTAGATAATTTCATAATCTGTATCAACAATTATAACAATTTCTACTTTACTGCCTTTAATATATACAGGTAAAACATAGAAAGAATCAGAAGCTTTGATTGATTTCTGATTATAGTATACCGGTGGCAGCATGTCGATGTCTACCTTTGACTGGCTAAGTTCAGATGCAAATAATCCGTTTATGACATTGATAAATTCACAAACAGAATCAAAGGAATCGTCATCAATCACCTCAAAGCGTTCTTTTGCAAAAGGATTCGCAATAGAAAGAAGTGAAAGTCCATTGCCTGAGATGCCAAGACAAATATTGTGCGCACCATCAGAATGCTGTAGAGCAAGATGCTCAAAATCTAATTTGGATGTTTTATATACCTTATCCATATAGATGTGAGGCGTAATGAAACGTACAATGTTTCTTAATGTAAGCTGGAATAGATCAAAGTAGAATGGCTGAAGAATCTTAATGAAAACCTTCGATGTTAAATCTACATCGCCTGACTTGATTGCTTCCATTTCATCGTCTGTGAATCCGTTCTTTTCTTTACATTGCAGTAACCCTTCTTCTAACTGCTGCAATGTTAAGAATCCTTTATCTACAACTGTTTGCACAAAAGAAAGATAAGGATTTCCCTGTAAACCGAGGAGGATAGAAACCTGCTCTTCAGTTAAGTAACCCTTTTCAATTGCGATATCACCAAAACGACGATCAATACGTGCTTGCAAACGGTTGATCTCATCAGCCTGTGCCTGTGTAAGCATTTTTTCGGAAACCGCAATTAGTCCCAGCTTAACTCGAGTGGTTTTTTCTGCCTCGACTATCTCGAGAAACTGCTCATTCGTAAGATACGAATTTTTTACTAAATATTGTCCATAAAATTGTGTAAACATAAGTAACCCCTTTCTTATAAGAAAGTATTTTAGTACATATATTTTAAATTGTATCTCTTTTTGCATGAAATGCCAACCTTAAAATGCAAATTTATATATATTTTCTATAAAAAAACAGAGATTTCCTTAAAACGATGCAAAAATATTAGCATACTATGTAATAATAATTGCAAATTTTTACATTATGTATTAAAATTTAAAGTAAGAATGTAAATTCCTGTTGGAGGGGTAATCATGAATGCAAAGATGCAAGAAGCTTTATTACAT
Organism: Clostridia bacterium; assembly: GCA_012515365.1. The sequence continues at coordinate 159 of JAAYYM010000348.1, read as the reverse complement.
TGTGAAACAGACATTCAAGGATCTATGCAACGCCTGCCTTTGACAGTTGACGGAAAAAATAATCGCCGCAGTCCTTGAATTTAGAGGGCTGTGGCGATTTTTGCTTCGGTTTTGAAGTATAGTAATTTATTCTCGTTCTTTGCTTTTCTTCTGAATTGT
>JAAYYM010000347.1 GCA_012515365.1 Clostridia bacterium | reverse complement strand
TTATTAAAGCCGATCTAATGTTGACAGATATTTGTATTTATTTTTGCATTATTCTTTATCCCCACCCCAATAAACTCCTTATTATATACATATCCATATCAACCAACTCTACTTCCCGGTTCACCTGATGCACTTCTCTTCGTATAGAATTAAAATAAAATCTATTCATCACCAAAATTACATCTATCTTCGTACAAATCTCACCATACGAATAAACCTTATGTCCAGTGTCTGTGTATGTGCCCCATTTTGTCTCGTTTTTATCAATAACAGCTTCTATATATTGGCACTTTGGATCAACGACAGATAAAAAATCCATTCCTTTTTTACCAGATCCCCAGATTGCAATATGTTGTCCCAAAGCACAATAGGACTGTAACATTGCAATGATCTGATCTTTTTGCAAATCATAATACGAATAGTAATGTGTGTCTTCTTTAGCAAATGTTCCATCTGCGTGTTTTTCCACAAACGAGTCAAAAGAATTTATAAAACATCTTGCAGCATTTATTTCCATCGGTTCACTTCGTAAAAAGAAGTATCGATTATTTTCGTAGTCTTTATATTTGTCCAGTATTTCTGTTCTCATCTGCATAAGCTCATCTGTATTAATCACTGACATGTTCTGTATGCAACATTTTATTTCGTCCATAAAACCACGTATGGCAATAGCCTCTATTTCTTCTGAATAATCTTTCGCAAAACCTCTCTCTCTTAATCTGTCCGCTGCGATCTGTGCCGCGTTAAAAATCTGATATGTATGAACACTATTTTCCTTCAGCGTAGTGGATTCTTGGTGTCTTCGATAAAAATAAAGAGGTTCATCTATCTTTCCAACTGATTTAATATACATCCACACCAATGGCATGGTTGCCAAATCTTCATATTTCATATTTTCTGTAAAACTTAATTGATTGTCTATCCAAATTGATTTTCTAATCAATTTGGCAACTGAGCCAACTGACATAATAGATATAATTGCTTTTCTTACTGTATCATTCAATTCGCCACATATATCATCCGGGAATAAGTCTATTTCCCTATTCTGTTTGCCAAACATTCTATAGCCACTGCAAATCAAATCATATTTTTCACTATCGGCCAGCTTGTACATCTTCTCGCAAATCGTGATATCAACATAATCATCCGCATCAATGAACATAATGTAGTCACCATTTGCGGCATTAACACCCACATTTCTGGCTCCACCTTGCTTAAGGTTGACTGGAAGATAAATACATTTAATAATGTCTCTATACTTTTCTCTATACTCTTCCATGATAATGTCCGAGTGATCCGGCGACGCATCATTTACTAGTATAATTTCAATCTGTTTCATTGTCTGATTAACCAGTGAGTCCAAACACTCCCGTAGATATTCTTCTGAATCATATATCGGGACTATTATACTGATTTTAGCCTCATTCATAATATACCTTCATCTTTCAAGTTACGATTTAATTGCAAATAGCGTTCCACGGTCACCATTTCCGCACTGCCATACATATTGATAATGATATTTGTTAAACAAATCTGTAAATATCTTGTTTTTTGAAGAGTCATGCCATTCCATTAACCAAACATCTATTTTATCAAAAATACCTTTTTGTTCTAGGGATTCTGCAATTGCATACTCGCTTCCCTCACAGTCTATTTTCAAAATTATCTTGTTTGTATTTTTTTCGGATATGATTGGAGCTAACATCTCACCTGCATCCATCAGACGCACTACTTCTGCTCCTGCTACCGCAGAATTGTTACCGGCAAAAGTGGCCATTCCGCCTGAAAAATCAGCATTGTACTTGATATATTTATCGACACATTCTCTGTCAAGACCAATCTGACGACATACAATCTTGCTCTGAATTTCTTGTATATTGCGTTTAATATTCTCTTTTGCCTGCTTAAATGTTTCCGCAAACGGTTCAAATGCATATACCTTAGTTACGTTTTCTCTCTGTGCAAAATAGAGTGAGCAATACCAATATTCATTCCAACATCTATCACAATGAACTGATCCTTCTGATTGGTATAATTATAGTTTCCATCATCAAATATTTCCTGTACCACATTATGATCACTTCTTGTATTACACCGGAAGAAGATATTCTCAATATGATAATCAACAGATCCATCAAAATTAATCGTAGAACTATATTTCTTTGAATCAACTAATCGGCAGCAATTAAGTATTTCAATTTTCTCTGTGGATATTCCAAGGTCAATCAATTGCCTTAGAATAACATCCTTCGCAGTTGATGCGACGATAAGCTTGTCAAAATTTACTTCAAACAACTGCTCTGGCGCATATATATTTTTTCCCTGATATTGCATGCCTTGCTTGCTCTTATTATTATCCATAAATCCGATCACTTCATAATCTAATCTTAGCAATCGTCTATGATTTTCCCAATGCTTTCCTGTTCCAAATACAATCACCTGTTGCATAATATCACCCAAATTATTCTTCTCTTTTGTATTATTCATTTTGTATAGTTTACCTTGTATGGTTTATTC
>JAAYYM010000047.1 GCA_012515365.1 Clostridia bacterium | reverse complement strand
ATGCGCGAGTCTGACTGCATCTGGAAAGAGAAAGTTAGGCACGATCAGTCCCATCCCTGTGCAGAGAAAGACTGCACATACACTAATCATAAATCCATATTTGCTTTTCCATCTGATTCTCATAAGTGGAATGATACCAAGTGTGAAGAGAATACCACGGACATACTGAATCGGATAGATAATGAAGTTGTCTCTTGCATTTACATACAATCGATAGAAAAAGCCGGGATCTTCCGCTGAACCAGAATAAAAGATTCTTAGGTCTTCTGATTTCCAGGCTACGAAGTAACCAAAGATAAAATAGATAACCATGTAAATCAGTCCATTCAATAACAGGCACTTTACAAACTTCTTCCAGTCAATGGTCATGATCTCATGCTCCTGTGTTTTTCTCTTTAATATCAAGATATAGAGCAATCCGGTCAATGAAATGGAGATGAAATCACCCAGAACCATAAGCAGAATATCATGAAGTGAGAGTCCTTCAAATGCACTGCCAAAAATAATCGTTTCTATCTGGGTCATAAAACTTAAAGTGAAAAAGACACTTCCAATAACCGCCATATAAAGCTCTTTTCCCTTACATCTTGCATGCTGGGTGATGAAATAAATTGTACCTGAGATCGCCAGCATATAGATCATGGTCAGCCCTAGATTTGTTTCCTGTTTCATGCTGTTGGTGACAAACCACTCAGAGAATGGAAGTATGCTGTGTGAGATCCCATTTATGATCATATACACAATCGACATCAATATAGACAACAAAATACCTTTTACTACTTTTTTCATTTTTTACTTTCCTCCTGAAATGTTTAGATGAGTGATCATGAAATACAATCACGCTTCTGTTACAGCATAACGCATCTGACTAAAATGAAAAGCCCATTTGCACTTAATTACCAAAATCATTACCTGACTTTCCAAATGGATGCACAAGTTTCCATGATTATGTTTCTGTGTAGGTGATATGAAAATCTTCTGTGAAATCTGCTGCTTTACTGGAATTTTGTTCTATATATGTTATACTAGTACCGGAAGCATTAATTGTATGGAGTGAAGACGATGTTACAGGATGAACTTGAGTCAATCAAAGAAATTGACTATTTCGCAGGAAAGGAATTCATACCTGAAGATGAACTGTATCGCGAACTTTTAGAGACTTATGTAAAAAAACTGCCGATCCGTGAACAGAAAATCAGGGAATGCCTTGACAGACAGGATATGAAGCAATTGATGATAGAAGTGCATACGCTAAAGAGCAATTCAAAGGCAATTGGAGCAATGGAAATGTTTCAAAGAGCAAGAGAGCTTGAGGAATGTGCAGTTCAAAAAGATATAGACCGAATTAGTCAATTAATAGATCCTTTTTTGGAAAAGCTTGCTGTACTGCAGGAACAAATGCAGATTTTTATCAAAGAGAAGGAACATCAGCCGGGGACGCAGACAGATCATAAAAAAGTGATAGCACTCCTAAAGGAACTGATCCAGAGACTTGATTCGTTCGATTCAGATGGTGCAGCCAGACTGGTAGACGCCTTATGGAAGTTTCACTATCAGGAAGAAGAATATATGCTCATGAAGCTCTTAGAACAGCAGGTTGATGAGTTTGAATACGCAGCAGCATCGAATTCGACGAAAAAACTTTTAGAAATCGCAATGAAACAGGACAGATAATCTATGAATACTTACGAAAGAAAAAACAGAGAATCCTCTTATGAGCTGTTACGTTTATGCTGTATATTTGGCATTATTGTCATGCACATTTATGGAACAGTCTACACAACTGCCAAGGGAACAGATTTAGTCTTTGGTGTGTTGATCAATACCTTATTTAATTCCTGTGTGACTATTTTTATTTTGATTTCCGGTTACTTTGGAATCAGGCTTCGCATTGCAAAGCTAATAAAACTTGATTATATGGTCGTATTCTATTCACTGATAGGATTGATTATATTTGCTTGTTTTGGTGAACAAATGGGCTTTATGAAAATCCTGAGTGCGGTATTTCCGGTATTATTTAATAAATATTGGTTTATCACCTGCTATTTCATTTTATGTCTGTTAAGCCCATGGATTAATCAGATCCCGGAAAAGTTGGAACAAAAGCAGTTTCGGCGATTATTGATCACTTCGGTCATTATTTTTTGTGTCATTCCCATGCTCACGCTTCATGATATTGTAATGGATAGTGGAAAAGGCATGATACATATGACCATCGCCTATTTGATAGGACGTTATCTTGCTGTTTACGGAGCTTCTTCTTATAAAAAAAGAAAGATTTTTCTTTGTTTTATGCTGTTTGTGTCAGTAGCATTGTTTCTGAATACCATGTTGACACTGGCGCGCGGTGGAAATGGAGTGAGTGCACCTTTTACGCGTGACTGTACGTTACTCACACTTGGGATCGCCGTTACCGTATTCTTATTTTTCCGTGAAATCCATATCCGCAGCACGCTGCTTAATACATTGACCGGCAGTGTACTCGCTATTTATGTGATGGAGGAAGCTGTACGATATGTGTTGGGACTGTCATTTCATATCGAAGATTATCTGGGAACGAATGTTTTACCGCTTGTATGCATGGGATATGCATTGGTAGTTATGGTAGTCTGTATCTTGATTGATCAGTTTCGCAGCGCAATTTTTGGAAAAATAGAAGAACGTTTGGCGGAAAAAGAAGAACAGATCGTCAATGGTTTGGTGAAAAATTTGTCGGATCGTTTTATAAAGAACAGCTAAGATGTTTCATAAAGCATAGCTATCAATCGTATAAATATGATATGATGGTACATAATATGATAATGGAGATGAATGTAATGAGTGAAGTAAATGAAAACAATGAGTCATGCACACATGACTGCAATTCATGCAAGGAAAACTGTGATTCGCGAAAGGAAAGTTTTCTGGCGGATGCAAATCCTTTTTCCAATGTAAAAAAAGTGATTGCTGTTGTAAGTGGAAAGGGTGGTGTCGGCAAATCAATGGTAACATCGGCACTTGCGGTCAGCATGCAGCAGGCGGGATATCAGACAGCCATTCTGGATGCAGACATCACAGGCCCTTCGATTCCAAAAATGTTTGGCGTTCATGGAAAAGTAAGTTCAGATGAAAAGGGGATTTATCCAAAAACATCAGCAAACGGAACAAAGATCATGTCGGTTAATTTGTTGTTGGAGAATGATACAGACCCTGTTGTATGGAGAGGTCCGATCATTGCAAACACTGTAAAACAGTTTTATTCAGATGTAGTATGGGATGATGTAGACTATATGTTTGTAGATATGCCTCCGGGAACAGGAGATGTTCCACTGACGGTATTTCAGTCACTTCCTGTAGATGGAATCGTCGTCGTTACTTCACCACAGGAACTGGTATCCATGATTGTTAAAAAGGCGGTTAATATGGCAGGAATGATGGATATTCCGGTGTTGGGACTCGTAGAGAATATGTCATATTTTGAATGTCCGGATTGTCACAACAAACACTATATTTTCGGACAGAGCCATCTGGAAGAAGTAGCTGCAGAATATGGAATTGAAAAAATCGTCCGTATTCCGATCAATCCGGATCTGGCACTTAAGTGCGATGCAGGTATGGTAGAGACTGCGGATCATGCATTTATGGAAGAGTTTTGTAAATCGATAGAAATATAAGAAGAACGAATGGAGATAATAGCATGCGAATAGGAATGGGATATGATGTACATAAACTGGTACCGGAGAGGGCACTTATCATGGGCGGGGTTCAAATTCCCTATGAAAAGGGACTGTTGGGGCATTCTGATGCAGATGTGCTGGTTCATGCCATTATGGACGCATTGCTGGGCGCGGCTGCACTGGGCGATATCGGAAAACATTTCCCGGATACAGATCCAAAATACAAAGGGATTTCAAGTATTGAACTGCTGAAGGAAGTAGGACGTCTGTTAGAAGATAACAGATTCTTTATTGATAACATTGACGCGACTATTATAGCTCAGGCTCCTAAAATGCGACCATACATTGATCAGATGCGTGAGAATATAGCAAATGCCCTTTCTCTGGAAACAGAGCAGGTAAATGTAAAGGCAACAACAGAAGAAGGACTGGGTTTTACCGGACAAGGCGAAGGTATCAGCTCACAGGCAATCTGTCTGTTGAGTCAGCCGGTCAATTACAGTGAAGCAGTTTGTACAGAGGATATGGTGCAGAGTCCATGCGCTACCTGTGAAGGCTGCAAGAAGTGCCCGCATCAATAAAAACAGATGCGATTAACTGTGTGAGAATGTATACGGTTAGTGGCAGGTCTTTTTAAGATTGTGTGAATATGTCAGAGGATTGTGTGCTGGTATGTCAGAGGATTGTGGATTGACATGTTTTAAGAATCATATTAGAATAGAATCAATTAAACATGAAAAGGCTGGGAACGGAAAGAGTAAAATCTAAACTGAAATCGCAGAGAGAGTTTGCCATCGACTGGAAGCAGACTTGATTTCAAAGATTTGAAAGTGCATCCGGGAGTCGATTCGGGGAATGACAGGTCGTACAGTATCCGAATCCGTGTATGTGCGCGTTAAGTACAAACGCTTGTTAGAGTGGATAACGAAATAACTTCGTCTCTGAAAGGAGAGGGAGTTTTTTTATTTGACCCCTTACTCATTTTATGTGAATTCACAAAATCTTTCAGAAGATGGTGAGTTTTGTAATTGGCTGAGTCAAATATCTAAATGGAGGGATTAGGATGGGAATAATCCAGGATGTGAAGAATGAGATTAAGATCATAAGGGAACGTGATCCGGCAATTCATTCCAATATGGAAGTGTTTTTATACCCAAGCTTTAAGGTGATGTATCATTATAGAATTGCACATCGTCTTTACCAAAAGGGGCATTATTTTCTCGCACGATGGATTTCGCAGAGAGCGGTTCGAAAAACAGGAATCGAAATTCATCCGGGAGCATGTATTGGAGAAGGTTTCTTTATTGACCATGGAAATGGTGTTATAATAGGTGAAACAACCATCATTGGGAACAATGTCACCCTATATCAAGGTGTGACATTAGGCGGTACGGGTAAAGAGCATGGAAAGAGACATCCAACCATCCATGATAATGTAATGATCAGTGCCGGTGCCAAGGTGTTGGGATCATTTACAATAGGTGAGAATTCAAAAATCGGAGCAGGTTCTGTTGTCTTAGAAGAGGTGCCGCCGAACTCGACTGTCGTAGGAGTACCCGGACGAGTTGTAAAACGTGCAGATCAGGCACTGCCCAGAGAAAATATGAATCAAACAGATCTGCCTGATCCGGTCAAAGAAGAACTGTTCAGTCTGCAGCAGACAAATACTGCATTGACCAACAGGCTGATTGATATGGAAAATGAAATTAAGGAAATCAAAAAAGGGTTCCATTATGAAGATCATAACAGAGGAGAGAAAACAATATGAAACTGTATAATACGTTATCGAAGAGAAAAGAGGAATTTGTACCAATTGAGCCTGGAAAGGTAAAGATGTATGTATGTGGACCCACTGTCTATAACTTGATCCACATCGGAAATGCAAGACCGATGATCGTGTTTGACACGGCGCGCAGATACATGGAGCATAAGGGGTATGAAGTTAATTATGTCAGCAATTTTACGGATGTAGATGACAGAATTATCAAAAAAGCAATCGAAGAAGGAATTGATGCCAATACAGTATCACAACGCTACATTGAAGAATGTAAAAAGGATATGGAAGGGCTTAATGTAAAGCCTGCAACTGTTCATCCTAAGGCAACAGAGGAAATCTGCGGAATGATCGAGATGATCGAAACGCTTGTTGAAAAGGGCTATGCTTATAAGGCGGACGACGGTACCGTATATTTTAGAACCAGGAAATTCAAGGATTATGGAAAACTTTCGCATAAAAATCTGGATGACCTGCGTGGGGGAAATCGTTCACTCCTCGTATCAGGGGAAGATCAGAAAGAGGATTCTCTTGATTTTGTATTATGGAAACCAAAGAAGGAAAATGAACCATATTGGGAATCTCCATGGTGTAACGGACGCCCGGGATGGCATATTGAATGCTCTGTCATGAGCAAAAAATATTTAGGTGAAGAAATCGATATCCATGCAGGTGGAGAGGATTTGATCTTTCCTCATCATGAGAATGAAATTGCGCAGAGTGAAGCAGCCAACGGAAAGGAGTTTGCACGTTACTGGCTCCATAATGCATTTTTAAATATTGATAACAAAAAAATGAGCAAGTCTCTTGGAAATTTCCTGACTGTTCGTGATATCAGTGAGAAATATGATCTGCAGGTGCTTCGTTTCTTTATGCTGAATGCGCACTACAGAAGTCCGATTAACTTTAGTGCAGAGCTGATGGAATCAGCAAAGAATTCTTTAGAACGTATCACGACAGCAGTGCAGCGTCTGGATGATCTGATACAGCAGAAATCTGAAACCGGAGATATAAGTGCGGATGAACAGAGTTTGTTAGGAGCAGCAGACCAGTATACAAAGAAATTTAATGATGCAATGGATGATGATATTAATACAGCAGATGCCATTGCAGCCGTATTTGAGATGGTTAAGTACAGTAACACACATTTTGATGAGAGACACTCCAAAGCAGCCTTAATGGAAATGAAGCAGAAAATGGTGGCTTTGACAGATATACTTGGACTCAATACAGCGAAAAAGGAAGAAATTCTGGATGAAGAAATCGAAAAACTGATCGCAGAACGACAGACTGCCAGAAAGGATAAAAATTTTAAACGTGCTGATGAAATTCGTGATATGCTGTTAGAGAAAGGAATTGTTCTCGAAGACACACGTGAAGGAGTAAAATGGAAGAAAAACTAGAATTACAGGATGCAGAACATACAAATGCCTCCCAAAATGATAAACACACTGACTGGAACAGTGACCATCAAATGTGCTGTGATCACATTGAAAATGGGCAGCTGATTCATATGATCAATGAGGCATTTGAGGTAAAACCTGCCAATATTGATGCATATTCTCCACTGACACTTGCTTATGTAGGTGATAGTATTTTTGATTTGATTTTGAAAACAGTCATTGTAGGGCGGGGAAACTGTGCTGCAAATAAACTGCATAAGAAAGTGACTAAATGGGTCAATGCACAGGCACAGGCTGAGATTGCTGATCGGATTCAAGAACACTTAACAGAGGAAGAAACAGCGGTTTATCGCAGGGGACGAAATGCCAAATCCTATACAACCGCTAAACATGCAACTGTAATAGATTATCGAAAAGCTACCGGATTAGAGGCTTTATGTGGCTATCTTTATCTGACATCCCAGATGGATAGGCTCATGGAACTGATGACTATTATGTTAGGCGACCAAATCTGATTGTGAAAGAGCTCTAATCTTAGAAGCATTTTAATCTTGAAGGAAAGAGGGTTATGCTATGGAACAAAAAGCAGAGTACATCGTAGAAAAAATTGATGGTGATTATGCTTATTTAAGAAGAACTGATAAAACAATTGATGACATGACACAGGTAGCCAGAGCTTTGCTGCCGCCAGAAATACAAGAAGGGACTCATCTTCTGAAGGAATGGTTTACTTATATGATTAAGGAAGATGAAAGGTGATAATGATATGGGTTATGAAGAGTTTTTGATTGAGGGCAGAAATGCGGTAATGGAAGCCTTTCGTTCCGGCAAAACAATCGATAAGTTATATGTTCTGGATGGCTGTCAGGATGGACCGATCAGCAGTATCAAAAGAGAGGCTAAAAAGCAGGATGCCATCATTAAATTTGTTCCAAAGGAACGTCTTGATCAGATGAGTGAAACAGGACATCATCAGGGTGTAATCGCTCAGGCTGCTGCGTATGAATATGCTGAGGTTGAGGATTTGCTAAAGCACGCAGAAGAAAAAGGGGAGCCCCCTTTCCTGATTTTACTAGATAACATTGAAGATCCACATAATTTAGGTGCAATCATCAGAACAGCTAATCTGGCAGGTGCTCATGGTATCATTATCCCGAAAAACCGCGCGGTAGGTCTGACAGCGGTTGTGGCGAGAACATCTGCAGGTGCCTTAAATTACACTCCTGTAGCAAAGGTGACCAATTTGGTCAAATGCATGGAAGACTTGAAGAAAAAGGGACTTTGGTTTGTATGTGCAGATATGGATGGCGAGGTAATGTATCGCACCAATCTAACAGGCCCGATCGGTATGGTAATAGGAAATGAAGGCAGTGGCGTTGGTAGATTGATCAAGGAAAAATGTGATTATGTCGCATCAATTCCGATGCATGGGGATATTGATTCCCTGAATGCATCTGTTGCAGCTGGTGTGCTTGCTTATGAAATTGTAAGGCAGCGTATGGGGGAATCATAAGTGGATAAAAAGCAGGAATATGCTACTTATTCAGATGAAGAGCTGATAGTCAGACTTCGAGAAGGTGAAGCGCAGGTGACTGACTTTATCATGGACAAATATAAAAATCTTGTCAGGAGTAAAGCAAAGGCAATGTACATATTAGGTGCGGACACAGAAGATCTGATCCAAGAGGGTATGATCGGTTTGTTTAAAGCAGTCAGAGATTATGACAGTGGACGCGACGCGAGCTTTTATACGTTTGCAGATCTTTGTGTTTCCAGACAAATGTACACAGCTGTGCAGGCTGCCAGAAGACAGAAACATATTCCGTTAAATACTTATATTTCTCTTTATGCCAATGTAATCGACGGTGAAGGCGAGGGAGCATCGGAAGATGCCAGACTGGTGGATGCACTCCAGTCAAAGGTTGAAAAGAGTCCTGAGGAATTGTATTTTGATAAACAAAATGTACGGGCTTTGGAACAGAAAATAGAAGAAATCTTAAGTCCTTTTGAAAACCAGGTATTGGATCTTTATCTGACAGGCATGAGTTATGTTCAAATCGCCAGAGTTTTAGGCAAAGATGAGAAGTCAACTGATAATGCACTGCAGAGGCTACGAGGGAAGATTAAGAGATTAGGATAGGTTAAGAGATTAGGATAGGTTAAGAGATTGGGGTGTGTGAAAGAGAAGCTGGTGGCAGAGGGGTTTTGTTTGGTGCGTCGTCCCTCTCAACTGCAAAGATATAGGAAAGCAGGAGTTTTGGTACTCCTGCTTTCCTATTGCATTTTCAAGCTCCTTTGGCTAACCGAACAAACTCCCTCTGCCACCAGCTTCTCTTTAATATCAATTGTTGGGGATGTGAAAAGCGGGTATTGCGAAAGCGTGTATTGTGAAAGTGGGTAATGTGAAAGGGATATGTGGGCTGGGTAAGAATGTGAAAAACGTTGCTTTGTTCAACGATTGGATATAGGTCAACGATCGGATATAGGTTAACGAAAAATGAGACTACATACAGATAAAATGAAAATGAAGAAAGTGCATGTAAATTTATGATTACTTTAATTTAAGTTGATTTGTAAAAAGCGTAAATTACATGTTAGTAGCTGATTCTGAAAAACTAGTATGTAATACAAGATGATATGGAGAAAAAACTACATGCTAGAAAGAGAAAATGTATAAAATGACATGTAGTAGGCTTTATGAAACTGATTTGTTGAGCTTGATGAATCTGAAAGTGTGGTCGATATCGTGACAAAGACAATACAATTGGCAAATTCAGAATAGAGACATAGACAGATTCAAGAAAGCATGAAAAGAAAGCATGAAAAGAAAGCATGAAAAGAATTCAATGAAAAGAATTCAATGAAAAGAATTCATGAAAAAAATTCAATGCAGAGGATTGATGAAAAAAACAATAGACAAGTAGTGGGGGAATGTGTTAAAATGACTTTCGGTATTAGTGATATGAAAATGCCGAATGCTGTTATAGCACAGTCGGTAGTGCGCCGCATTGGTAGTGCGGAGGTCTCCAGTTCGATTCTGGATAACAGCATGTAAAAAAGTCTCTAAAGTGTAGAAATTCTGCATTAGAGACTTTTTTTGTTGGGATAAACATTAAAAAACATTGAGAAAAATTTGAAATTATATAATTAATATATTTTATGAAAACAGATTGACGAAAGCACTCAAAACTGATATTTTAAAAGTAGATGAGTTACCGGTTGCGCGATTGGGCGATAACGATTGAATGATTTTATTGATTAGGGGATCACACATATGAAAGAGCAATTGACAATTGCAGACATTGCTAAAGCACTTGGAGTATCGAAAACCACAGTATCACGTGCGATTTCAGGAAAAGGCAGAATCGGAAGTGATACAAGAGAAAAGGTTTTGACATTTATTAAAGAACATGATTATAAACCAAATGCAGTTGCGCAAGGGCTTGCAAAATCAAAAACTTACAATATCGGTGTTGTGATGCCGGGCGAATACATTCTAGTGGATATGCCGTTTTTCCTGGATTGTCTGGAAGGGCTCTATCAAATTGTGTCTAAATCGGGATATGATATTATTTGGACAATGTGCAACAACAATGACCTGACGGATCTTGAACGCATCATCTATAATCACAAGGTGGATGGAGTCGTTTTGATGAGAACCTATGTGGAGGATCATGCCATCGAGCTATTACAGAAATCCCAAATTCCGTTCATTACGATTGGCAGCACGGATTACGAAAATGTGGTTCAGATCGATCAGGATCACGCTGATGGATGCAGAGAACTGACGTCGATACTTTTGATGAAGGGGCTAAGGAAAATTGCACTTATTGGTGGAAGTGAAGAGCATGTAGTCAGCCGTACAAGATATCTGGGTTTTCAGGAAGCCTTTCTTGAGATGCAAATCCCACTCAGAAGCGAGTTAGTCTATCAGAATCAGGAAAATCCAATCATGATAACAAATGTAGTAGAAAAGCTTCTAAAGCAAAGCGTAGACTGCATCATCTGCATGGATGACAGCATTTGTGAAAGTGTTTTGAAGACGTTGAGTAAAGCAAAAATAGCTGTTCCTGAGCAAGTTAAGGTGGCATCCTTTTTCAACAGCAGCATACTCGAAAACTATTCACCCTCAATCACGTCCTTGGACTTTGATACTAAAGAGTTGGGAATGGTAGCCGGTCAGACGATCATAGACATGATCAGATCCAAAGAAGTCCCACAAAAGCAACTTCTCAAATATAACTTAGTACTAAAGGAATCAACCAAGTAACCACATTGTAAAAGGCAAAAACTACATACTAAGAATCTGAATCTGGGATAATAGCATGCAAAGTAAAAAATACAGTCGAAAAACTACATCTCATATGTAAGAAAATCTAAAAATGACATGTAATAGACCTCTTAAAGCCGAGGCAGCAGAAAATTATAGTCAACATTCCTAATAAAAACTGTGCACTATGCACAAAAAAACACCCCCAAAAGAGTGAATAAATACCATATTGACAAATAATAAGGCATACCATATACTTTAAATATGAACAACCGATTGCGCAAACTAAGTTGAACCGTGCTAAGTTGATTTATATCAAACCTAATTCATATCAGTTCGAATTGGATCAACCCGGTCACTGGCAAGCGCGTAAATTGAATCAGGAGGATGAAGTATATGAAAAGAAAAATGATTAGTTTATTACTTTCAGCAGCTATGGTGGCTACACTCATGGCAGGATGTTCAAACACATCCACATCAAATGCAGAGCCTGCAGCACAGGCAGATGCAGGTGATCAGTCAGAGGCACCTGCTACAGATGCAGCACCCGCTGCAAGCACAGAGACCATTAAGCTGACTGTATGGGCAGCAGAAGAAGATCAGGATTTAACGAATGAATTGATTAATGGATTTAAAGAAGCAAATAAGGATCAGACGTTTGATATTACAGTAGGCGTTGAGTCAGAGTCCACTGCAAAGGATACTATTTTAGTAGATCCGGAGGCAGCAGCAGATGTATTCGCATTTGCCAGTGATCAGATCACAGATCTTGTCAACGCAAAGGTGTTACAGCCGGTACAGGATGTTGAAACCATTTCATCAGAAAATGGTAAAAATGCAGTTGTAGCAGCAACTATAAATGATACGCTATATGCATATCCAATGTCAGCTGATAACGGATATTTCCTTTACTATGACAGTTCAATCATAAGTGAAGAGGAAGCAGGAAGCTGGGATACACTTTTAGCAGCATGCGATAAAGCCGGAAAGAAAGCCGGTATGGTAATGGCTTCTGGATGGTATAATGCAGGTTTCTTCTTTGGAGCAGGCTTTACCTGTGCAGCAAATGAAGATGGAAGTACAACACTTGATTGGAATGGAACAAGCGCAACAGGCGTAAAAGGTACCGATGTTTTAGCAGGTATGCTTGATATTTCTACAAATTCAGCTTTCCTTCCAATTACTGATGGTGATACAGCAAATCAGATTGCAACAGGAACATTGGGAGCAATCATTTCCGGTACATGGGATGCAAGCGCAGTAAAGGATGCATTTGGTGACGGATACGCAGCAACTGTTCTTCCTAAATTCAAATGTGGCGGTCAAGATATCCAGATGGGATCAGTAGCCGGATACAAAATGATCGGTGTTAATGCGAATTCAAAACAGGTTGGATGGGCAATGGAGCTTGCAAAATATTTAACCAATGAAGAGAGTCAGATTACACGATTCACACAAAGAGAAATCGGACCTTCTAATATTAAAGCAGCTGAGGCACCGGAAGTGAAAGAAAATATCGCCATTATTGCAGTTACCAATCAGAATAATGCATATGGTGTTGTACAGATGGCAGGTGGAAACTACTGGGAGCCTTCAAAGAGTCTTGGCGAAATCATCGCACAAGGAAATCCGGATGGAACAGATTTGCAGGAACTACTTGATAATACTGTAGAAGCGGTTGCACAGCCGGTAGCACAGTAATAAAATGAATAAAAGGGCTTGCCTGCGAGACATGATTCATGCAAGCAAGCCCATTTTTATTAGTCGAAACGATATT
>JAAYYM010000346.1 GCA_012515365.1 Clostridia bacterium | reverse complement strand
TATGGCAACCAGGGGCCGACCAGTGGGTGGTACGAGTGACGGTATAACCATCCTCTTCCCATGATACCGGCAAGTCCTTCCTATCCATAGACATAGACTCTCCTTTCTATCGACTGGCATATGAGCAGTCATCCGCGCTATTAGGCTAAGCGGACGCTTGCGTTTGATGTTATGACTCAGCTCGATAAGTTGTACATAAGTGAGATGTGCTAGTAATAAATTAAATTGGAAAGAATAAGTAGACTAATGTGTTATTAGTAAAAGAGTATTAGGAGAATTATCAAGCTAAGATTAGTAGAAGATTGCAAGCACTATACTTTAGTTGTGTATACTGTTGGTCAATGAACATTTCGCTAGGCAACCAATCAGCTTGTTCTTCAATTCAGAAGACGTACTTCAAAGAATTATCTTGTTGGAAGGATTAGTGGTGATGCTCGTGTTTGTCATGGAAAAAATCATAGCTCGTCTTTTCTCAAAAGAAACCTACAGTCGAGAAAGGCAAATACAAAAAAGCAGTTCGCTTAATCCTCCAATAATCACTGGATCTGATGCAATTGGGATAATAGGGTTTTCTTTGTATCTTTCTTGGGTTATTTCTGTTTTGCTTAATCCACTGCTTATTCGTTCCGAGATTGATAAAGATCTGGCTTCCAGCGTTGTCTTCTGTTTCTTCCTTGGTGGGATTATCGCCAGCTGTTTCACTTGGATTATCTCTGGGAAGCTTACTTCAGTACCATCTGTCGTAGCTGTCATAATATTTGTTATAATATCGGCGCCTATTCCTGTATTGGTAGTAATCAATGGCTTTATAGAGATTCCTGTATTGTATTTTGCTTGGGGGATTGCTGGCTTCAGCGCAGTGTACCTCTTGTCGTTGTGGGCAATATTTCTATCAAAATTGACACATAAAAAAGCAGTATTATATCCTGCTTTATCCATGTTTATCCAGACTGTAATTCTTTTCTTCATATTCTTTGTGTTTAGGTCAGATGCTCTTGTAGTAGCGATGATCTTGATTCCGTTAGCTTCGACAATATTATTTGTGTATTGGGCATTCAAACTAAACAAACTTGAAGATATTTTATTGACATACGATTCTACAAGACCACAGGACGGAAAATCTCTTCTCCGCTCATCAGTAGCGATGATTGCAAACGGCATATTACTCGGATTCCCTCTTTATTGTTTGTCTATATCCTCGAGTGCCACATTCTTGTTGTGTGCTCTTACAGCAATGATTGTTGCAACACTTTATAAAATTTATGACTCAACGCATTATCAGCGTTATGAGGTAAATATAATTATAAAAATAATAGCCCCCACAGCCGCAATTGGCTTTCTGTCGTTCCCATATTTTGGAATAGAGTGGAAAATCGCCTGTTGTGTTTTTATGTTTCTTGTTGCCACGATTAATGAGAGTATTTGTTGGTCTGCAGTTAGCGAATATATGCGTGTGTACCGGCTTGTGCCATTCGCAAATATTGCTTTTGGGAGAGCAGGTGATATTTTAGGCTTAGCATGCGGTTATGCTTGTGGAAAACTTTTATTAGGGTCTACTTTGATGAGTGAGTCAGAGAATACTTATATTCTCGATTTGCTTGTCATTGCACTAGTTGTGGTGCAGACATTTATATTTCGCGATAGTTACTCACCATTTGCTGAAAACAAAGGGACGGATTTAAACCACAGCGAAACAAACTGCTACAGTAATCCTGGGGTATCGCATATAGGGCGCTGGAGAATCAAATGTTCAGAGTTTGCCCGGAATTACCAGTTGACCTCCCGTCAGGAGGAAGTTCTTGTCCTGCTTGCAAAAGGGTATTCAACATCATACATAAGAGACGTGCTCTTCGTATCTGATCATACTATCAAAGCTCATATCTATAACATTTACCGAAAAGTAGATGTTCATTCAAGACAAGAGTTGATTAAATTAATCGAAGATTACGAATGATCGACCTATCTTATTATCTGAATAGGATGTTCATGCGATAGACCGGACACTTTTCAGGATCGCAGAATGACTATTTTCCCGGCTCAGGGAACGGTGGAGGTAGCATACCTCCACACTCTGGGCAGACAAGCAATGTATTGTCGAGGATAAGTACTTTGCAGCTCGGACAGTATCTTTTACCTTGCTTGGCCCGCATCTCGTCCACGCGGCCGCATCTATTACAGAGGTTACAACCATAACACATGGTACTACATCAATTCCCTACTAGCTTACACAGCTGATCTCAGTGGTTTACTCACAAAATAGCCGATTATTCGTACAGCCTATCGATGCGCAGAGGTCTGAGTGTTCATTTAATAGGTAACGCCCCGACGATTATAAATCGACGGGGCGCCAATAACAACTATCAGTACTATTTCTTGGGGAACCAAAGCACCTGTTTGGGCTTGGTCACAAGTTCTTTTGCCAGCTCCTCGATCGTGTCATACTTGATGACGAAGGCTTGACAGTGATGTACACAAGAAGGCTCTCTGCCCTTTGCTGTACGGTCAGCACATAGGTCGCAAAGATCAGTTGGCACTGGAATCTTATTCCAGTTATAACAGTCTCCACCTTCACCAGAGTCATCTTTTTGCCAGGGACCATCGTTGAAGACTCGTATGCCCCATTTTCCTACAGGAAAATCATGCTCCTTCTTACAGGCGACAACACAAGTCTCACATCCGGTGCAATACTCATAATCGATCAGTAATCCATAATCGGCCATTATTTCACCAACTTCCCAAACTTCTCATGGACAAGGTTCATATCGGTGTCATAGCTTTCTTTCAGAGGTTTCACTGAGCAGATATTGGCCTTATATGGTGCGCCATACCCGAGCTTGGAATTGTAATGGTTGGCGATAAGCGTGTTGCAGTT
>JAAYYM010000345.1 GCA_012515365.1 Clostridia bacterium | reverse complement strand
CCATCTCCCGCCGCATGGGCAGCGACCACCGCTTCACCGGCGAGGTCATCTCCCTCTCCAGCCTGGTCTACTGCGTGACCGCCGCCCTCGCCATCGCGCTGTTCAAGGCGCTGGGGGTGCTGTAATTCTGCAGGAATCAGTGTTATGTAGAAATAATTGCTCTGATAATATATATTTCTGATGTCTAATTGCGTTAATGCTATTGACGCATACATAATACTAGAATATATTTATTGTAGTGGTATTCCATTAATCGACCAGTTCCTTTCAAATAACGACATGCTTTAATCAACATCAATGCTGAGGAGGAGACTATGGAATGTATTAGAATGATCGCACCAAGGCAGTTAAAGTTTGTTAATGAAGAAGAGCCAGTATTATATGGTGATGAGCAAGCTTTGGTGAATGTTGCATATACTGGAATATGTGGTGGTGACATGCACCCGTATCTTGGAGAGAGTCTATCGGCGAAGTATGGAAATATTCATGGACACGAATTTACTGGCACAATACTAGATATACGATCGAATAAGCGCAAAGACATTCGAGTTGGGGATAAAGTAGTAATAAATCCTGCTATACCATGTGGGAAATGCACAAAGTGCAACCAGGGACTAGGGTATATCTGTGAAGATTGTAAAGTTATTGGAGGGGAACTACCTGGGTCTTTGTGTAAAAAAATAGTTGTACCTGTTAGATCATTGCATAAGCTCTCCGAAGATACTAGCCTCCTAGACGGTGTGTTGATTGAGCCATTAGCTTTTGCAGAACACTGTACTGCAGGGCTTGATGGACAGACAATAGTTATATTAGGTCAAGGTCCTATCGGAATTAGTTGCACAATGGTTGCAAAACATAAAAAATGCAAAGTCATAGCAGTTGATATTGTAGAAGGCCAACTTGAAGTTTCCAAAAAAGTGGGCTCTGATTTTACGATTAACTCAAGAGTTGCGGATCCAGTAGCTAGTATCAAAAAAATTATTGATGAAAATGGGATTGATTCTATAATCGATACAGTTGCAAATAGCTGGTCTATCGATTTTTCGATGCAAATACTGAATAAAGGTGGAATTATTACTTTTGTAGGGATTCCATGCGAAATCATCAAAGTAGACTTCTTAAAACTAGTTTGTCGTGAGATTTCGATAAAGACTAGATACTTATATACGGACAAGGAGTTTTCACAGGCAGTCAATTATGTGGACAAAGGCATTATTGATGTAACCCCTTTGATTTCTGGAGTTTTTCCTTTCGAGAAGGCACAAGAAGCTTTCGAGTTTAAAGCAGAAAACGCTTGTATGAAGGTGGTTATTCATAACGACGGTTGACCCTATGGGTGATATGCAATGACAAAAGTGGCGCGAAAGAAATCTCGGCTTTTATATCATCCCGCAACTCCATACCTATTATCGGGACCATCAGTCATCATAATATTGGTGTTTTTGATTGCTCCAATGTTCTTTGCCTTTTATTTGAGTACAACAGATGCTTCATTGCTTTCATTTGCATCAGGGAAGTTCAGTTTTGTTTGGCTAAAAAACTACACTGACTTCTTCCAGAGCAGTAGTTTTGGTAAAGTAGTTAGAGCGACGCTCATTTATGTTGTATTAGGTGTATCACTTACTTATTTTATTGGACTACTAACAGCATTGCTCCTGAACCAAAACTTCAGAATGAAAGCAGTTTTTCGTTCAATGATAATCTTGCCATGGATTATACCTCAAGTTGTGCTAGTACTCATATGGAAATGGATGTTAAATCCAAAGTATGGCATTATTAATGATATGCTGATGTCATTAGGTATAATACCTAGTAATTATAGTTGGTTTACGGAAACGGCAAGCGCAATATTTGTACTGATGTTAGTTACAATTTGGAAACAATACCCTTTAGCAAATCTCATACTACTTGCAGGACTAAAAGCTATACCTACTGAAAACTATGAAGCTGCTTCAATTGACGGAGCTAATGCATGGCAACGATTTCGTTATGTAACAATGCCAGGCTTAAAGTATGTAAACTCCGTATTGATTCTTTTACTAAGCATTTGGTCTTTTACTAATTTTACTATCATCTGGATTCTGACAAAGGGTGGGCCTGTAGACTCTACAGCAACGCTTTCAATCTATACGTATCTAAATGCATTTAGATTCCAACGAATGGGATTTGGTGCGGCAGTCGGTGTAGTTTCATTGCTTTTTACTTTGATATTTGCAATCGCATATTATCAAGTAATAATGAAGAAGCAAGAAGGTTTATAATGATGTCAGTCAAAGTATTTGATAAAATCGGTAAGAAGAGAAGAAATAAAATTCGAGGACTTCGACCTGGAATATTCATGTATATACTTGTATCGATTGTTTGTATTATCGCCGTCTTCCCATTTTATTGGCTTCTCAATACCTCGTTACAACCTCAAAGCGAACTCTACAAGTTGCCCATAAATTTTTTCCCTACAAAAAATATTTTTAATTCATATTTCGACTATATTTCTAATAGCAAGATTAGTGTTTGGCTGTTCAATTCGTTTATTGTAAGCGGTTTAGTTTGTATTCTTTCTACAGTAATTGGTGTCCCGTGTGCATATGCAATTTCTCGATTTAATTTCCGGATGAAAACGCCTATCATTTTACTTGTTTTGTTCACTCAAATGATGGCCGCAGCTTTCTTATGTATCCCGCTATATATGATTTTCTCAAGGTTAGCCCTAGTCAACACTAGAACTGGCTTAATTATCATTTATACCTGTACGACATTGCCTATAAGCATCTGGTTCTCTAAAGGATTTTTTGACTCGATTCCTTCATCTTTAGATGAGTCTGCTCGTGTAGATGGTGCGAACACATTACAAGTACTATTGAGAATTTTACTACCATTACTTCGACCAGGAATTATTGCAACAGGAACATGGGTGTTTATTGCATCTTGGGATGAGTACTTATATGCATATACTATGTTGTCTGACACTGCACTATGGACTAATTCTGTAGGCTTAGCATCCTATGTTGGGCAATACAATACCCCTTGGAACGAAATAATGTCGGGTGCTATTCTAGTAACATTGCCAGTAGTGTTATTGTTTATGTACTTTCAAAAGTATATAGTTGCGGGCATTACTTCTGGTTCTGTTAAAGGATAATGGATTTTGAGCTCGACAGGTGGTTGAGCTTAAATATAATAAAGGGAGGTAGCCCCATGAAACGATTCACTGTATCTTTACTCGCTTTCCTGATGATTGTTTCTCTTTTTCTTGTTCAACCTGCACTTGCAAACGAAGAAAAGATAGTTCTTACAGTTCCACATTGGTATTGGAGCCATGGCAGCGCATTTGGAAACTGGCTTACACAGGCAAGTGATGCCTTTGTAAAAGAGAATCCCAATGTAGTAATTGAGCCAGTCGTTATTGCATATGAAGAATATTGGTCTAAACTTGACACAGCTATTGCAGCAGGCACACCTTACGACATAATGGCTTTCGGCGACAATGTTGGTTCTTACATTGCCAATGATCACTTGCTCCCATTAAACGAATATATTGATATGGAAGATATCAATACGAATTTTGATACAATTCAAACCAAGACGGTCCCCGCGCTTGCAGATGATGGAAAAACATATATCATATCAAATGTTAATGCGTTTTATATGCCAATCTATCGCCCGTCTGTTTTGAAAAAAGCAGGATGGGATAATTTCCCGATGACTTATGATGAGCTGCTGCGTTGCAGTGAAGACCTATTAAATGCAGGTATCACCCCGTTTGCTTTAATGACGAATCCTGGGAATTTTCAAGAGCAAGCTACCGATATTATGATTTGGTCAATAGCACAGGGGAATAACTTTGTTGTTGATGGTAAACCGATGTTTACTTCTGATGCTGTAGTAGGGGCATATACTTGCATCAAAGAGATGTATGACAAAAACTATATAGTAAAAGATGTGGACAAAGGTACCTACCGCGGTATGTTAGGAACTGGAGAGGTTGGAATTCTTTTCGATGGACCGTGGACCTATGGGATTATGTATGATGCAGATCCTTCTTGTGAGGGCGATGTGGCAGTTGCAAATACTTCTTTCTTTCCTGCCCATCTGTTTTCAGCGGGCTGGGAAGGATTTGCTGTTTCTTCGAAAACGAAGCATCCTGAAATGGCAGCAAAGTATATTGAATTCTTAACTTCTAAGCAGCAGATGACCGAATTCACGAAAATCGTTGGAATAGTGTCAAATCGGACAGATGTTTTTGATGAGAAAACAACGGCCGAAGTACTTGAACTATACCCGTGGTTTAAGGGTTTTATAGAAGGTGCGCCAAATAGTATTTCAAATTCCGCAGTAGGTTTCCCGGCAGATCGGATACAAGAGTTGAGGAAGATTTCTGGCTGGGCACTGGAAACGATATTGTATGAGAATGCCAACATCATGGAAACTTTAACAAAAGCACAATCTGATGCAGAAGCACT
>JAAYYM010000344.1 GCA_012515365.1 Clostridia bacterium | reverse complement strand
TGTGCAATTGTTGGATCAATTAGCAACATTCTATGCAGATGGTTATGTCATAGGAATATCCAAAGAGCAAGCTGAAATGCTCAACTAGGATTCCTATTTTATCTGATAAATATCAAACGCAAACCGCTCCTCCATAAACTGAATTTCAGCAGTTGCATCATAATGCTCTTGAATGTATTGTAACTTTTCATCAATCAAATAATTATCAACGATATAGACATTATCCTGCTCCAACCCGGCAGTATAAGGATTATCGACACCATATCGCGACAAGATATCCTGTTCAATCGGAGATCCGGACAACCAATAACCAAAGCAAGCCAGATTATCAAGATAACCCTCAGGATAAGCCTTAAAGACATCATAAGAATAGGCAGACAAATCAGTAGCGTTATCTGTAATGTACAAATGCTCTTTATCTTCAGATATCGATTGATAAAATGCCGTTACATTGCCCTGCAATTCTCTTTTTTGTTCTTGATATGCTTCCATATCAACAATCCAGCACCCTGCATAAGTGAACAAACTGAAGCATACCAGCACAGGAAGGAAAGGTTGCCAATAAAACGACGCCTTCTCAGAGGTTGCTTCGCGGCATATTGAATAAACAATCATCAAAAATGCAGCAAACCAGAACAACACAATTGTCCGATGATGCAGACGCTCCACATAATAGAAATAGGCATGCACCGCCACAAGAACCCCGATTGCATAAGTACCGATGAAATCAAACTTCTTTCGTTTCACACAATACAGAACAAACATACACAATAACAAAACACATCCATATGTTATACTGTTAGGTGCAAACAAAATACTATAGTGCTCTGAAACAGCTGCCTTGATCAAAGCAAGATTAACTGACCGTTTGGCAGGCACCTTCAACAATTCATTCATGAAATCAGTGGTAAATCTCTCAGAATCTCCAAATGACCATGATTTATACAGCAACACATCATTTTCCGATACATCGAGTGCGGAGTAGGCATCTTCATACCCTTCCCAATTTAATTTATTATAGTCCACCAGTTGTGTGACATGCTGGTAATAATCCCAATAAGTATTCCATTCCGGACTGTTTTCAACAGTTTTGCTGTGATACAGATTGGCCGCAAAGACCATAACGATTACAATAGCAAAAGGCGCGACATAACGTAAGAGTGTCTTAATCAGAATGGAACGATCGGTATTTTTAATCAGTTTGTATACTTCGTAGAGTCCGATGCCCAACATAAACAGACTGGCCGCATAAAAGGATTCTTTCCTAAGTAATGCACCCATGAAAATTAGAAAGCACCCCAGTATAATACCTAAAAAGGATTTGTTTCGCGGGGAGTGTTCTGAACCTGTTTTTTCTGTGCTTTCCGAACGATGTGAGACAGGTGACAGCACATAAAACAGTAGCAAATACCCAGCCACCACCATATATCCGCTGGTTTTGGTATACTGTATATAAACATATCCTTCATACGAAAAGCAGAGAAGCAGAAAAGTGCTGAGCAGTCCACCCAGACAATTACCGCCTATCTTCATCAGGACATAAGTAATACTTGTAAATGACGCGAACAAAAACAGAATCTGCAGAACAGAATACCAACGAATCCCTGCATATAGCGAATACAGGATATTCAGAAGTTTTCCGTAGATACAATTAATAAAGACCAGCATCGTGCTTCTGGAGCCATACACTCCCTCCGCCAGAAAT
>JAAYYM010000343.1 GCA_012515365.1 Clostridia bacterium | reverse complement strand
TTTCTTTCTCCATTATTGATCTGGTCTAACAGATAATAAAATACAGGAACAAGGAATAATGTCAATACTGTAGATGCAGCAAATCCACCAATGATAACAACACCCATACTCTGCATCATTTCTGTACCTTCTCCAATGCCTAGAGACATTGGAACCATGGCAAGTACTGTCGTGAGAGTTGTCATTAAAATAGGTCTCAAACGAATTCTTCCTGTTTCCACTAATGCGTCTTCACGTTCATAATCCGAACGCAGCTGATTGGCTGTATCCACAAACAAAATACCGTTATTAACAACAGATCCGACAAGCATTAAGATACCCATCATAGAAACCATGGTGATCGTAGTTCCACTAAGTAACATGAGACCAATCGATCCAACCAAACTGAATGGAATACACCACATAACCATCAATGAAAACTTGATAGATTCAAATTGCATTGCCATAATCATGAGTACAAGAAGAATTGCTATGATAATAGCCATACCGAGGCTTGTGAATTCTTCATTCATCATATCTGTTAACATAGTAGAGCCTGTCGTAACACCA
The DNA here is from genome assembly GCA_012515365.1 of Clostridia bacterium. The sequence continues at coordinate 5,272 of JAAYYM010000343.1, read as the reverse complement.
TTTCTGAATTCCATACTTGAAACCATAGCTTCAATTGATTTCTGAGCATTGAACTTTTCATCCTTTAATGTCGTAGCCGTAACATCAACACTATATTTTCCATTTGCTCTCGTGATGCTTTCTGCACTGTCCGTATAAACAGTGTCTGCTACGTCACTGACCATAACACTCTTTCCGGATGGCGACTGTAACACTAGATTTTTAAGATCAGATACATCTCGATACAAGTCCTCCGGATACTCTACTGTAACCGTATAAATCTTTTGGTCACTGGTGATATCAATTGTTTCCACTCCACTCAGTGCCATATTAATATTGGAAGCAACCATTGCCGGTGTAAATCCAACTGCTTCAGCCTTTAACGGATCAATCACAAGCTTCGCTTTTGTACCACCTTTATTTGCAGTTGAAGTAACATCAATAACGCCCTTCGTGCTTTTCATAACCTCTTCCACACTGGCAGATGCTTCTTTCAAATCTTCCATGGTATTACCCATCAAGGTAATCGTAACTACATTTCCACCACCCATTGAGCTGGTGTCACCCATACCACTGTTGCTGACCTCTTGAACATCTACATCAAAACCGGTTACTTCACTCATCATAAGCGACCACTCCTGAGCGGTCTCCCATGTTTCCTTCGCGCGGTCCTTTTTCAAATATACACTGACAGAAGCCGATGCATCGGCGCTGTCTGCGGACACATTATAGGTATCTACATCTGGATTTGATGCGACTAGTTCCTCTAACTCCTTAAGCAGTTCATCATACTCCTCCAGCCTCAATCCCGGACGCCCCGATATTTTAAAGGAAATCTGTCCTTGATCAACTGTAGGCATCAGTTCCATATTAAGAAAAGTTGCTGCAAATCCCGATGCCACCAATAGAGCAACTGCAAATACTGCTGCCAGTTTTTTATGATGCAGTACGCGTCTTAAGAGATTGCTATAGCCTGTTGAAATCTTATCCAGTGCTTTTGCTACCGGACTTTCCTTCTTTTCCTTAGGTTTATATTTCGAGAAGAATAATGGTACCAATGTAATTGCTGAAATCAAAGATGCCAGCAGTGAGAATACTATGGTAAATCCCAGTGGTCCAAACATCTGTCCGGAAAGCCCTTTTGTCATACTGATTGGAAGAAAGACTGCAACTGTTGTCGTGGTAGATGCCACAATAGAGTTTAGGACGAATTTTGTTCCCTGCTCTGCTGCCTCAAAGAAATCCAGATCCTCATCTCGTTTTCTAAAGCAGCTTTCTAATACAACAATCGAGTTATCAACCATCATTCCGACACCGATTACAAGTCCTCCCATTGTTACTACATTTAACGAGAAGCCTACAAAATACATTGCAATTAGTGTCAAAAGTATGGAAACAGGCATTGAACAGCCTACGATCAGACTACCTTTGATATCTCCAAAAAACAAGAACAGAATGATCATAGATAACGCCATACCAAGAAGCAATGTTTGAAAGACAGCTGTTAATGAATCTTTTACATCCTTACTGGAGTCATAGATAATCGTGAAATTTGCTCCACTATCCTCTGCCTTGATTTTATCAAGTACCTTTTTCACAGAATTAGCAACTGCAACATCACCGGCACTTTGTCTCTTAGTAATACTAAGCGTGACATTATCAAGCGAATTGTATCGGCTTAATGAGGTTCCCTTTTTATAACTCTGCTTAACAGATGCGATATCTGAAAGATGAATAACAGAACCCTTTCCTGTTGTGATAGGGATAGAAAGCAGCTGCTCAGCTGTATCGTATTCCGCACTGATGCTGACATTCATTGACTGTTTTCCCTGAATAGCAGTACCTACAGGCATATTAAAATTGGCCGCATTAATATAGGTCACTACATCACTCATGGACAAGCCATACTGATTCATAAGCTGCGGATTCAGACATACACTGATATAAGCTTCTTTTCCACCAGATACCTCAACCTGTGCCACATCAGAAATACGCTCGATTTCCGGTACAACATCCTGATCAAGATAATTTAATAAGTCGATGTCTCCATCTGCTGATGCAGAAACAACCAGCGTTGCCATCGCATTCATATTTAATTCAATGATCGTAGGCGTTGAGGCGGCTTCCGGAAGTTTATTCTGATTTGAATTCAACACCTCCAAAAGATCCATATACGCCTGATCCATATCTGTTCCATATTCATACTGGAACATGACTGTAGATACGTTTTCAGCAGAAGAAGACTGAATGTCTTTTAATCCATTGAGTGTTCCGCCTGCTTCTTCAATTTCCTGTGTAACAAGTTCATCTATGTCTTCCGGTGAAACTCCTACGTATGTAGTAAATACAATGAACATAGGCATTTCCATATCAGGAGACAGCTGCATATTCAGTCCGAATATCGACATTACGCCAAATATAATAATTGCAGAAATAACGATAACAACAGACACCGGACGTCTAAGTGATAGTTTAGTTAGCCCCATTTACTTTCTCCCCGTCCTTAAGTCTTGCCGACCATGAAGTAATGACCTTACTGTCATCATTAAGACCTTCTGTGATCACCATACATTCATCATCATAAATACCTGTTTGTACAGGTGTTTTTGTAGCGACACCATTCACATCCAAATAAACATAAGCTTCTTCATCATCATAATAAACTGCTCCAAGTGGTACTGTCAGTGAGTTTTCTTCCTTGACGGTATCAACCAGTATCTTGACACTGGATCCAGTGAACAGTTCATCGTTTCCATCAGTCATACCTGCTTCGACCTCAAACAAACCGGTGGTCTGATCAATGCTGTCAGCGATCTTTGTAATGGTTCCATGATAAACAGCGTCGGCATACTCTACTGTCAGAGTCTGACCAATTTTGATATATTTAATATTGCTTTCACTTGCATAGAATTTAACGACTTTATTATGATCAGTCGTGATTACATAAGCCGGTGAGCCAGCCTGTGCCATACCGTATTTTTCTACACTGATTGTTTCGATTGTACCTGATACAGGTGAAGTAATCTGATAATTATCCAGTGACTCCTTTGCATTTTTCACAGTTACCTGTGCCTGATTCAAAGTAGCCGAAGCTGTTTCCATAGCTTCTGCCAACACTTTTGTAACTGTCAGATTCAGATTTGCCGTAGCAGATTCTACTGTCACCTCAGCCTGAGCGATCGAATTTTCATAAGTATGCACGCTGCTCTCAAGCTGTGATTTCGTAGAACTTAATGTTGCGATAGAAGATGCAATTCCGCTCTTTTGACTTTCGAGCGCACTAACAGTACCCTGCAGCTCTCTAATGATAGCCTCATCTGCACGGTTTGCCATAGCTGTTTTCAGGTTTTCCTGTGCTTGCGCAATCTTTCCGCCCAAGTCTGCCTGTGCCTTTTCCAGATCCTCGATACTTCTTCTTGCGTCACCGATCTTATCACAAGTATTCGAGTAATTATAAAGTGCCGTATCCAGACCGATCTGTGAATTCTTGTACCCGGTTGTAACATTAATTGCCTGTGAATCAAGCGTACTGCCAAGCATACGATCCACATTTGCCTTTGTCAGTTCATACGCCGCCTGAGCCGATGCAATTCCTTGTTGTGCCTGAGTAGAATCCACCTTGAATAACAGATCACCCTCTGATACGATATCCCCTTCTTCGAAATAAGTCTCTAAAACTTCTCCCGATACTTTAGATATAACAGTTACTGTTTCACTTGTTGAAACAGTACCAATAAATTCCCCCTGATTAGTCACTGTTCTTCTTTCCGGAACAGTCTCCTCAACTTTTAGATCTTCATAAACAATTTCTTCTGTTTCTTTCTTCGCACATCCACATATACTCATCGCAAGTAATATGGTAACCATGCACATAATCAATCCTTTTTTCATCGTACTGACTCCTCTGTTTTACTTTATCCAACACCATGTTGTCTAAAGAAGATTATATGCACATTACAAAACAAAATCAACCAACAAAACATAATAATATGTCTATTTTATACTTCCTTACATAACTCCGACACGATCACTAATGTTAAATTCTAGCATACTTTATTGCTTTTCTCAACCGTAATTATAAAAAATAAAAATTTTAATCACACGCAAATTTAACTACAAACGATTCTTCACTTTGAAATGTCAGAATTTCATCACACTCGCTCATAGAAACTGTTTCATCAATTGACGTAATTCTCATATTCTCCGGCTTACGTAAGTGGCAGATTCCTATGCGCCCTGTTTCCACACAGCCCTCTTTTACCTTGCCATCCTTCCATGAAAACGATACACATACATCGCCTCTTGCCTTAAGTCCGGTGACTGCTCCCTCTCTCCATTTTGAAGGTAGTGCCGGTAACAATTCTACGTAACCATTATGGCTCTGCATTAACATCTCTGCGATTCCTGCTGTACCGCCAAAGTTACCATCAATCTGAAATGGCGGATGACAGTCAAACAGATTATCATAGGTTGATTTCCTTAATAACTCTTCTACATGTTCTCCTGCCAGATCACCTCTGCCAAGTCTTGCCCACATATTGATAATCCAAGCCCTGGACCACCCGGTATGACCACCGCCGCTTTGAAGACGTCTTTTCAAAGTAATCTCTGCTGCCACTGCAAGCTCCTTCGTTTTCGCTATGGTAATCTGGTTAGAAGGATAAAGCGCATATAAATGGGAAATATGTCTGTGTCCGGGCTCTACTTCTTCATAGTCCTCCGCCCACTCCATCAGCTGTCCGTGTGTTCCGATTGAAAGCTTTGGCAGTCTCTTCTCTATTTCTATTAATTCAGATGTCAGACTACTTTCTATTCTCAACAAATTAACACTCTTTACATAAGCATGTATCATATCTCTGATAATTTGTGTATCCATGCTTGGTCCTATACACAGTGTTCCCTGCTGTCCACTTTCCAGCAAATAAGTATTTTCCGGAGAAATCGATGGTCCGCTTACCAGCTGGCCTTTTTGATTTTCAAACAGATATTCCTTGATAAATATACATGCTTCTTCTATCAATGGAAGATTTTTTTTCAAAAAATCCATATCATTTGTATACTCAAAATGCATCCATATATGAGTAGAAAGCCATGCTGCTCCCATTGCCCATATAGTCGAAGAAATCACAGTATCCTGAGGTGCACAGTCCCCGAAAATATCCGTATTATGATGAGCAACAAATCCATTCAGCCCATACATGTCTTTCGCCACCTGCTGTCCTTTTGGCAGCATTCTCCACATCAGCTCAAACAAAGGCAGATGACACTCTGAAAGATTACATACCTCTGCAGG
>JAAYYM010000342.1 GCA_012515365.1 Clostridia bacterium | reverse complement strand
TTTGTTTATCGGCCCAGAAGTTTTTTGACCGTATCACTTGGTAGATATAATCTTCCTGTTCTTCGTTCATCTTCCGTCCTTCTTCCGCAGTAGTCTGTTACTAAGGTCGGACAAATCATCTGAGCTCTCTATCTAAGGGACTCTATGCGATTCCACCAAACAATCATGGGCAATCAGGTTACATTTACTTTAACACCTATACCTCAGGGAATCCATGTGCTTTCATCAATACTGGTTAATTTAGATCTCAGTGGTGCTCATAATGAATACTGATTCACAGTAGGTATTTGCAGAAGAAGTAAATGCCTTTCCTATTTAAACAATTTAAAAGACAACCGAAGCTATTAATAATATTGCAGTTAGAAGTAAGTTGATCGATGATTCTGTCAAACAACGAGTAGTAGGAAAATTCTTAAAAAAGGACGCATCTGTATGAATTAGGCTAATTGTCCAGAATGTTCGTTTCATATATTATTGTACAGCATGTATGCTCTGAAAATTGGTTTTCCCTTGGTGTTAAAAGAAAATCTGAATGCCTCTGGTATTTACGACTGATTAAGTTGAGTTTATATTTGTGATAAGGCCGGCAAACGCGCTACTGCAGCAGGTTAGTTGGTTCTTGTATACAGGTTTAAGTGAGAACTCCTGAAATATTCTTTGCATCCATTATGATAAAAATCTGTAAAATCAGGTAAAAAAACTTGACCATGACGACTGCTGAATATATTATTACCTTTAACGAGCCTATAAATGTAAATAGATCATGTCTAATTTCATGAAAAGAGGTGCTGTCACTAGCATTTAATGTTCGGAAAAGTGTTAAGAGCAAAAAATCATTTTGGAAGGTAAATATGATGACCTTTTTTACTTGATTTTGTGATTCAACCTATCTAAAACGATTTAAACAGACATGTGATACAGGACAAAGCATCTTTTTATAAATTATAGCTCGCACTGCGCATAACTTGAATTATTTTGATAACTGATATTTTCCTTTCCATTGGTACTGATACTCTGAGAACAATGATATTGTATCATATTTTCTTTTGAAACTTTATCAGGAAAAATTTAATAATCGAAATACTATCGATCACATGATTTTCAAACGTCTGGAGTGGTTATGAACCATATACAAAAAAAGAAGTGCCGGATGTCTTCTGCTATTACTGCTATGTTATTCTTATCCATTTCTTATGCAAACGAGCAGGAGATGTTGTTGGGAGGAACCGACATGAGCCTTGAGGATCTTGTTAATATCAAGGTAAAAGTTGCTTCAAAAAGTGAAGAGAGCATTTCAGATGCTCCAGGGGTAATTTCGGTTATTACCCAGGATCAACTGAAGCGGTTTGGTGGTACCACACTTGGTGATGTCCTCAAAAGGGTGCCAAGCTTTTTGGGTACAACTGTATATATGACTGACCGTTCAGTTATTGCTTCCCGTGGTGATCAGGTGATGCCTTCTTCAAGTCATATCCTGTTACTGATTAATGGACGTCCTGTCAGGGAAGTGCTTGAAGGCGGTATTAAAAGTGAAATATATGAATCATTTCCGGTGACAGTGATAGAAAGAATCGAAGTAATTAGAGGACCTGGATCTGTGCTTTACGGTTCCCAGGCTCTCTCTGCAGTTATTAACGTGGTAACAAAAAGCCCGGATATTAATGGTGTAACG
>JAAYYM010000748.1 GCA_012515365.1 Clostridia bacterium | reverse complement strand
GGAGGTGGATTCGATGTGTTTATCGCCGCCGCCAAGGTGGGGCCGCAGGGCCGGGCTATCGGGGTGGATATGACAGCGGCCATGCTCAGCAAATCGCGGGCCAGTATTGCCGCGTTCACGCAAAAGACCGGGCTGGCCAATGTCGAGTTCCGGCTGGGGGAGATTGAGTATCTGCCGGCGGCTGACGCCAGCATCGATGTGGTGATTTCCAACTGCGTTATCAATCTTTCGCCGGACAAGCAGCAGGTCTGGAACGAGATAGCCCGGGTATTGAAAACGGGCGGCCGGGCCTGCGTGTCGGATCTGGCGCTGAAGAAGCCGCTGCCGCCGGAGGTTCTCCAATCGGCTGCGGCCCTGGTAAGCTGCGTGGCGGGGGCGGTTCTGGTAGAGGAAACACGAAAAATGGCGGCACAGGCGGGTTTGTATGATATTCAGATAGAAGAAAAGGTGTACAACCTGGATGTGCTGGCGGACTGCAATGATCCGCTCTACCGGGCGGTGAAAGAGGCGTTGCCGGCGGGCGCCAAACTGAGTGATTATATTGTCAGCGTAAATGTTACCGCCTGGAAGAAGTAAAAAGGATTTGATTATGAGCACAGAAATGAAAGAACAGGCGGCGGCGAAGGGATTGAATATTTTTGAGAAATATCTTACGGTCTGGGTGATCCTGTGCATCATCGGCGGGATCGTGCTGGGCAAATTCGCTCCTAACCTGGCCAGGAATCTGGATGGGATGTCGATTTTCATCGGCGGTGCGCCGGTGGTGTCGATTCCGATTGCGGTCTGCCTTTTTTTTATGATGTACCCGATTATGGTCAAGATTGATTTTGCCGAGGTGCTGCGGGCCGGCAAAAGTATTAAGCCGGTCGGTTTGACGCTGGTTATCAACTGGGCCGTCAAGCCGTTCACGATGTATGCCATTGCCGTATTTTTCCTGGGCACATTATTTCGCGGTTTTATTGGCCCTGATGCAATGAATTTGGTCAAAATGCCATTTGGAATGGATTTGCCGGTGGGGTCCGAATACGGGGTTGGGACGGTGGTTCTGGAAAACGGGGTCAAGATGCTGCAGGTTCCGCTCTGGCGAAGTTACCTGGCCGGCTGCATCCTGCTGGGGATTGCCCCCTGTACGGCGATGGTGCTGGTCTGGGGATACCTGGCCAAAGGAAACGATGGGCATACGCTGGTGATGGTGGCGATTAATTCCCTGTCCATGCTGCTACTTTACGGACCGCTGGGCGGCTTTCTGCTGGGAGTGGGCCGGCTGCCGGTGCCCTGGCAGGCCCTGGTGTTATCGATTGCCATTTACGTGGCCCTGCCGCTGGCGGCCGGCTTCATTTCCCGTAAGTGGATCATTGCCCATAAAGGCCTGCCCTGGTTTGAGCAAAAATTTCTGCATGTTCTCACCCCCATCACCATCATTGCCCTGCTGATTACCCTGGTGCTTTTGTTTTCATTCAAGGGGGAGACGATTCTGACGAATCCTCTGACTATTTTGTGGATTGCGATCCCTTTGTTTATACAAACCT
>JAAYYM010000341.1 GCA_012515365.1 Clostridia bacterium | reverse complement strand
TATTGCTGAACATACAGGAAGAAAATCTGATGAGGAAAAGGAAGAGGTTATAAAAAGAATTCAAGAATGTTTAAAGTGTCCAGATTTAGACAATTGTATACAATATTTCTTAACACAATTGGGAGTATCGAGCACGTCACTTATTAAGAATGTTGTACTTATGAAGTTTAGACGATGCAGTGATGAAAAGAAGATGACTATATCATTGGATTTAGATGACACTATTGAAACCAACGTTGGAGGGTCTATTAAGAAAATAAACAAATAGGCCGTACATATAAGTAATTAGAAACCTTTTTAAAATGAGTATTTAAATACTTAGGTGAAGAAAATGATTTCAAAAGAATTGGTTATGAAAGTTGTAGATGCAGTAGTTGTTATTGCTCTAATAGTCGCTGGAGTCTTTGTTTTATTCGGCTTTGACGGCGTTGGAATGGATGTACTAATGGCATTTGTAGCTTTCGGAGTTGCTACCTTGTTGGTAGACTCAAAGAAAGGAACTACCAAGTTTGTTGTAGAAGTTGCGGGTGACGCAAAGGCTGCAGTAGACAAGATGGCCGGAGATGTTAATAAGGAAGCTAAAAAGAAATTGATTGGCCTCATTGATTATGCTCAGAAGGCATTGGAAGACTTGGAAAAGAAAGTTCAATAAACCCCTTACATATTTTTTATTTTTAATACATATATATTGAATGATCGTATATGCCAACAAACAGAGTTCCTAAGTCATACTATTTTTCAAGGTTATATTCACAACCATTTCATAGGAACGTTGACAGAATAGCTGAGGCTGATTTTAGAACGTTTGACCCGTTTGTACCGGAAAATAGACAAACTGTAGCGAATTGTAAGAAGCATAGAAGACAAAGACACGAATTATCTGATAAGTGCAAACATGTTCTAGCGATAGTAGATGCTCAAGAGAAACTTTTGACAGTAAAACCTCAAGGAACCACAGTACAACAGCACTATAATTCCAATGGTCCTCAGAAAACTGATATTTCAATAGAATTTGGCGATGGTATTCCAGAAACAGCAAAAGAATATATAAAATACTGGATAACAAATTCTGGATTAGTCAAAAAACCATACAGCAGAACCTATGATGTTCATGGAATAAAAGACGAGCACAATCATTCTGATATGCCATCGGTAGTTATGATGGTTCCTTTTGAAGAACTACCAAAAATTGACCAGACTGGAATGAAAAAGATTTTTGATGAGTTTAATTCTGACCCGGTTAAATATTCTAGGCAGAATAAGGTCGGAAATGTTAGAATATATAGTACAAATAAGATTTCTGGAGACAGCGACGCTCTGGGATTAAAGGAATTTCTACCATTAAAAATAGTGGGGAGTGAAGTTATCGGCAAAGATTTGAAAAAGGCATACATTACTGATGAATTTGGAAATAAAAAGAAGGTTGGGTATAGTGAAGAACTAGCACAACTTGAAATGAAATACAAATCATTGAATAGTTTGAAGCAGAAACTATTAGAATTGCCTGAAGACGATGTAAAGTACGAAGAAAAACGGCTGGCTCTGGAAACTAAGATAGTTGATGAAAGTTTAAAAATGAAAAAACTGATAAATAACGTCAAAGAAAACATAAGCAGAGATGAAAAAGACGAATTATTGGGAATGTTGGACTCTGACGAAGAATTATTACAAAATCAACTTGATATCAAAGATAAAAAACGACAGAATAAAGAAAACCGTCAGAAAGAATTGGACATATTAACCAATCTTTTATCCCCAGAAAATAACATCGCCCCGAACAGAGGTAAAAGCGGAACTGATCCGATAGGGAGAGCTATACAAATAGCAGAAACAGCTACAAAGATTCCATTGAATATAGTCAATGCAGTCGGAGAAGCGGTAAAATTTAAAGAACAGAAGAAAGAAGACGAATTAAAAGAACAAATGAAACAGCTTCAGAGAGACAGGAAGCACATTCAACGTTCTCCCGCAGAAACAAGCAATATAGTTTTTGAAGTTAGACGGGATAAACAGAAACCCTTTGATCAAGAAGAGCAAAAACGAAAAGAGGAAGAGAAAAAAACCAAACAAGAACCCTCTAAAGAAGAAGAATTTAAAGAATATGAAAATATTCATGAAGCTATGTCTCAGGACAAACAACAAGAGGAACAAGAACAACCAATTGCAGAACCTGAACGAGATTCTATAATAGATAATTCGAATGCATATTCAGTAAATAGTAAAAAGAAACGGAGAAAAGCACCCGAAGAAGAAAACGATCTAAGGTTGTAGGTTAATATTTTATAGTTAGTATTATTAATCATCAACAATACATATATATCAGATGACGAATATGACTGTTAACGATATAACCCCTATATTTCTTTCTTTTAAGAAAACTCTGAAAAGAATCAACCGTTTGAAGAAGTCAGTAGAGTATTTAAAAGAAGACGAATTGAACAAGAGCGATAAAGGGTGTTATTCTGACAGGATAGAAGATTTATTATTTAAGGCAGAACAGATGGAGCAGGAAGCACAACCAAACGATTTCCATAAAGACCCATCAATGGAACGAGAGACGAATTTTGAAGATTTAGGGTCTAATTATTCTGAAGAAACTAAGAAAAAGATAATGCCAAAGATAGATTCTACGATGAATATAAAGTGGAACGATATTGAATCTCCAATTTCTCCACAATTAACTCCGGAAGAGAATTATGCGGGGCAAAAGTATTCCAGAATTACAGAAAAATTTGCAACAGATAATAAAGATGTTTTAAATACTTATAAAAAGAGGATTTTAGAGGCTTCAATGGTTCCCTCTGAAGAAAACACACACGTTGCAGTTAAGAACTTCGCCGGAATCGTT